>CAZFKD010000607.1:0-2609 GCA_964519695.1 uncultured Spirochaetaceae bacterium | reverse complement strand
CTGCTCGTCCCGGCCGGCGCGCCCGTCGACGAGGCGCTGGCCGCCCTCGCGCCGCTGCTCGAGGCCGGCGACGTCGTCGTCGATGCGGGCAACAGCTTCTTTCGCGATACCGATCTCCGCGCCGAGGCGGCGCGCTCGTCCCCCTGGCATTTCGTCGGCATGGGCGTCTCCGGCGGCAGTGAAGGCGCGCTGCTCGGCCCCTCGCTGATGCCGGGCGGCGACGCCGCCGCCTGGGCGCGCCTGCGCCCCGTGCTCGAATCGATCGCCGCCGTCTCCGACTCGGGACCCTGCGTCGCCGATTGCGGGCGCGGCAGCGCCGGGCATTTCGTCAAGATGGTGCATAACGGCATCGAGTACGGCGACATGCAGCTGATCGCCGAGACCGCCGCGCTCCTGCGCGAGGGCCTCGGCCTCTCGCCGGCGCAGTGCGCCGACACCTTCGCGGCCTGGAATGCAGCGGAGCTCGAGAGCTACCTCGTCGAGATCACGGCGACGATCTTCCGCACCGCCGACCCCGAGATCCCCGGCGCCCTGCTGCTCGACGCCATCCTCGACCGTGCGGAGCAGAAGGGCACCGGTCGCTGGACGATCAGCGCCGCGCTCGAGCTCGGCGTCCCGATCCCGACGATCCCCGCCGCCGTCGACGCGCGCCTGCTCTCCGCCGACCGCGAGCGGCGGCTCGAAGCGAGCGCCCGCTTCGCCGGCGGCGATGCGAAGACACGCGCGCTGCGGCGCCTCGCCGCCGACGTGAGCGTCGACGATCTGCGCGCCGCCCTCTACGCCGCGAAGATCGCGAGCTACAGCCAGGGCTTCGATCTGCTCGCCCGCGCGAGCGAGGCGCATGGCTACGGCACGAACCTCGCCGAGATCGCCCGCATCTGGACGGCCGGCTGCATCATCCGCGCGCGGCTGCTGGACCGCGTGCGCGCCGCTTTCTCGGGGCCCGCGGCGGCCCGAACGTCCGGATCAGCGCCGGCCCCCGGATCGCAAGCTGCGGCCGGCTCGACGCCGCCCCTGCTCGCCCTCGCGCCCGCGTTCGCAGCGGAGATCCGCACGCGGCTGCCCGGCTGGCGGCGGACGGTGGCGGCTGCGGCGAGCGCGGGCATCGCGGTGCCCGGACTCTCCGCCTCGCTCGCCTGGTTCGACGGGCTCGTCACCGCCCGCGGCAGCGCGAGCCTGATCCAGGCCCAGCGCGATTATTTCGGCCATCACGGCTACGAACGCGTCGATGCGCCCGGCCGCGCGGTGCATACCGACTGGCCGAATGCCCGGCGCCTCGACTGAGAGGCTGTGAAGAGCTCGTCTCGCTCGCGCCGCCCACGTCGGCCGCCTAACGCAGCGTGATCGGCACCCGCTCCCACGCCCGGACCCAGAGCGAAGGCAGCCGCTCGAGCGCGTCGAGCTCGATCTCGTGCTCGGGCCAGCGCGCGAGGATCTCCTCGAAAGCGATGCGGGCCTCGAGGCGCGCGAGGCCGGCGCCGAGGCAGAAATGGATGCCGTGGCCGAACGCGAGATGGCGGCGGACCTCGCGCTCGATCTCGAAGGCGTCGGGCCGCTCGAACTCGCGCTCGTCGCGGTTCGCGGCGCCCCAGAGCAGGCGGACCTCGCTGCCGGCCGGGATCATCGTGCCATGGAGCAAGACGTCGCGGCGCGCGCGGCGCGCGAGCGATTGGACCGGCGATTCGAAGCGCAGCATCTCCTCGACCGCGGCGGGGATCCGCGCGGGTTCGCGGGCGAGGCGCCGGCGCGCGTCGCGGTCGCGGGCGAGCAGGACGAGACCGTTGCCGATCAGGTTGGTGACCGTATCGGTGCCCGCGAGCACGAGGTTGCTGAAGACGCCGCCGATCTCCTCGGGCGAGAGTGCGCCCGGACCGGCTTCGCTGCGCAGCGTCGGCAGGAGTCCTTCCACCGCATCCCAATCGACGCTTTCGGCCTTGCGCGTCTCGGCGACGAAGGCCTGCATGCGCGCGGCGAGCGCGGCCGGATCCCGAGCGGCGCCGATCGCGAGGGCGGCCTGGCGGATCGGCTCGTCGAATTCCTCGGCGACGCCGAGCAGGCGATGGATCACGCGGCTCGGAAAGATCGCCGCGAAGGCCTCGACGAGGTCGACGCTGGCTCCGCCGCGAATGCGCTCCTCGAGTGGACCCAGCAGCGCGCGGCAATGTCGGCGAACGAGTGGCGCGAGTGCCGCGATCCGGCCGGGCGAGAACGCCCGCGCGACGCTCGTGCGCAGGCGATCGTGGCCGGGCGGATCCATCGAGGCCATGTGGAGAAGCTTCGCGACGGGGCTCTCGGAGGAGTAGGTCTGCCAATCGGCGGTGGCGGCCCAGAGGTCGTCGAAGCGCGAGAGGAGGTATGCGCCGGACGCCGGATGACGATGGACGGGCGCATCGTCGCGCAGCCAGCGGTAGTAGGCCGACGGATCCGATCGGAACTGCGGATCGGCGGGATCGTAGGCGAGCGCCGTGATGGATTCGCCCGCGCCGGGCGGCCTCGATCCCTCTGCGCGGCTCATGCCCGGGGCTTCGCGCGAGTAGGTCGCCCAGTCCGTCCCGGTGGACGACGCGATCCGCTCGCGTGCCGCGCCGGCGGGTCCGTCCGCGTTCGGC
>CAZFKD010000606.1:0-2627 GCA_964519695.1 uncultured Spirochaetaceae bacterium | reverse complement strand
ACGACGTGCGCCACCTCCTTTCCGGCGATCTGCGCTTCCTGGAGCAGTTCTGATGGAGCCGATCCGATGAAGGCCTCGCTGCGCTGGCTCGCACGCCACGTCGATCTCACGGGCCTCACGCCCGAGCAGATCGCGAACGATCTCACCCTCTCGACCGCCGAGGTCGAAGGCATCGAGCGCTTCGCGCCGGCGACGGGCGACGTCGTCGTCGGCCACGTCGTCGCCTGCGAACGCCATCCCGACGCCGAGAAGCTCTCGCTCTGTCGCGTCGACGTCGGCGCCTCCGCCGCGGGTGGCCCGGACGAGCCCCTCGCGATCGTCTGCGGCGCGCCGAACATCGCTGCCGGCCAGAAGGTCGCGGTCGCGAAGATCGGCACGAAGCTGCCCGGCGATCTCACGATCAAGCGCTCGAAGATCCGCGGCGTCGAGTCGTTCGGCATGATCTGCTCGGCCCGCGAGCTCGGCGTCGGCGACGACCACGACGGCATCTGGGTCCTGCCCGCATCCGCCGCCGTCGGAACCCCCGTCGCCCGCGCCCTCGACCTCGAGGACTGGGTCGTCGAGATCGACAACAAATCCCTGACCCATCGCCCCGATCTCTGGGGCCATCGCGGCCTCGCGCGCGAGCTCGCCGCCATCTACGAGCGCTCGCTCCGGCCCCTCGACCTCTCGCCCCCGGCGACCGGAAGCGGCGCGCCCTATCCCGTCCACATCGAGAGCCCGGACTGCTTTCGTTATGTCGGCCTCGCGATCGACGGCGTGCGCGCGGAGCGCTCGCCCGACTGGCTGCGGCATCTGCTGCTCGCAGTCGGCCAGCGGCCGATCGACCTGCTCGTCGACGTCTCGAACTTCGTGATGCTCGACCTCGGCCAGCCGAACCACGTATTCGATCGCCGCCGCCTCGACGCCGTCGGCGCCGGCCGCGGCATCGTCGTGCGCACCAGCCATCCCGGCGAATCGATCCGCACGCTCGACGGCGCCGTTCGAAAGGCGAGCGAGGCCGACCTCCTGATCTGCGCCGGCGAGACGCCCGTCGCCCTCGCCGGCATCATGGGCGGCGACGACTCGAAGGTCGAAGGCGGCAGCGATGCCCTGCTGCTCGAGGTCGCGAGCTTCCGCGCCATGACGATCCGCCGGACCTCGAGCCGCCTCGGCCTGCGCACCGATTCCTCCGCCCGCTTCGAGAAATCCCTCGATCCGCTGCTCCCGCTCGCCGCCGCCGGTCATTTCGCGCGCGTGCTGGCGTCGATCGCGCCGACGGCCCGCTTCGAGGCGAAGATCGCCGACGTCGGCGCCTGGCAGGATCCGAGCGCGACGATCCGCCTGCGCTGCGATCGCGTCCGCAGCGCCCTCGGCAAGGCGCTCGCCGCGAGCGAGATCCGCCGCATCCTCGAACGCCTCGAGTTCGGCGTCGAGGCCGAAGGCGAGCGCGGGGGCGACGGCGAGGCGTTCCGCGTGCGCGTGCCGAGCTTTCGCGCGACGAAGGACATCACCCTCGAGCAGGACCTGATCGAGGAGATCGGCCGCATCCATCGCTACGGCAACATCGAAGAAGAGCCGCTCCAGCTCTCGATCACCCCGCCGCCCCGCGACGAACGCCGCCGCCTCGTCCGCCATCTCCAGGATCGCCTCGCCGGCGGCGCCCGCTTCCGCGAGAACCTCTCTTATTCGTTCATCGCCGACGGCCTCATCGAACGCCTCGGCGAGAGCGACCGGCCGCACGTCCGCGTCATCAATCCCGTCCATCAGGGCGAGTCCCGCATCCGGCGCCGGGTCGCGCCAAGCCTGCTGCCCGCCCTCGAAGCGAACCGCCGCCACCATGCGGACGTCCGCCTCTTCGAGATCGGCAAGGCCTACGAGCACGAACACGCGAACGCCAAGGGCGAGCCCCGCGAGCGCCACCTGCTCGCGCTCGCCTGGGCGGGTCCGCGCCAGAACCCGAAGACGGCGCGCTGGGATGCAGGCCGGCTGCCGCGTCTGCAGGCCGTCGTGAACGAGCTCGTCGATGCCTTCGGCCTCGCGAAGCCGCGCTGGACGAGCGAGGGAGAGCGGCCGAGCTGGGCCCATCCCGGCAAATGCCTCTTCCTCGAGCTCCCGGGCGCGCCCCACGCCGCCGCCGTCGTCGCCGAGCTCGAGCCCGGCCTCGCCCCCGCGCTCGGCCTCAGCGGCGACCTCGACAGCGAAGTCGCCCTCGCCGAAGTCTGCCTCGACGCCCTGCTTGCTGCCGAGCGCCGCGGCAGCGCCTATCACCCGCTGCCCCGCTACCCCGGCATCAAGGTCGACGTCGCCGTCGCGGTCCCGGAATCGACACCCGCCGGCGACCTGATCGCCCTCGTCGAGACCGCCGGAAAGGGCCAGGTCGTCGACGTCGAACTCTTCGATCTCTACCGCGGAAAATCGATCGGCGAAGGCCGCAAATCCCTCGCCTTCCACGTGCTGCTGCAATCCGACACGCGCACGTTGACGGACCAGGACGAGCAGAAATTCCTGCAGCGCTTCGAGAAGCTCGTGACCGAGGCGGGCGCCGAACTCCGCAAGGCCTGACGCCCTCGCGCGGCTCGAGCCATCTCACAAGTCGCGGTCGGCGCGACGTGGGGGATGCGCATGCGCTGGAAGCCGCGGCCGGC
>CAZFKD010000605.1:0-2636 GCA_964519695.1 uncultured Spirochaetaceae bacterium | reverse complement strand
GGCGGCAATACCCGGATCGATCCCGACGCCGCCTACCGCTTCGCGAAGGGCGAGACCGTCGTCGGCCACAACGGCGAGCCCGTCCGTCTGCGCCGCCCTCTCGACTTCCTCGTCCTCGCCGATCACAGCGAGTACATGGGCCTCTACCCGATGCTCGAGGCGAGGGATCCCGATCTGCTGGCGAACGCGACTGGCGCGCGCTGGGCCGCGCTCATCGCCGAAGGCAAACGCGCGCAGGTCGGTTCGGAGTTCGCGATGGGCCTGCCTTCCGGCGAGGACCTGATCCGGAGCCCGGCCTTCCAGCGCTCGGTCTGGAATCGCGTCATCGAGAACGCCGAGCGCCACGACGCGCCCGGACGTTTCACCGCCTTCATCGGCTACGAATGGAGCTCGATGCCCCGCGGCGCGAACCTCCATCGGATCGTCGTCTTCGCCGATGGTGCCGAGAAGGCCGCGCAGGTCGTTCCGTTCCGCTCGATCGACTCCTCGGACCCCGAGGCGCTCTGGCGCCATCTCGCCGACTACGAGCAGAAGACCGGCGGGCGCGCGCTCGCGATCCCGCATAACAGCAACCTCAGCGCCGGCCGCATGTTCGAGCTCGTCGACCTGGGCGGGAAGCCCTTCTCGAAGGCCTATGCCAGCGAACGCGCGCGCTGGGAGCCGCTGGTCGAGGCGACCCAGATCAAGGGCGACAGCGAGACGGCGCCGTATCTCTCGCCCGGGGACGAGTTTGCCGACTACGGAACCTGGGATTCCGAGGCAGGGATGACGCCCGCGCCCCATCGGGACGAGATGTACGAAGGCGAGTACGTGCGTGCGGCGCTCGCGCGCGGGCTCGCCGTCGAGGCATCCCTCGGCGTGAACCCCTTTGCCTTCGGATTGATCGGGAGCACCGACTCGCATACCGGCCTCGCGACCGCGGACGACGCCGATTTCTGGGGCAAGTTCGGCAGCAACGAGCCGGCCCCCGGCCGCGCGGGCGAGCCCTGGGCCAAGAACTTCCTGCCGCCCGAAGGCAGCGAGGCCCATCGCCAGTTCCAGGCGGCGGGGTTCCTCGAGCGGGAGCGTCCGGCCCAGTCGATGACCTGGCGGCTCGTCGCTTCGGGCTTCGCCGCGGTCTGGGCGAAGGAGAATACGCGCGCCGCCCTCTTCGACGCGATGCGGCGCCGCGAGACCTATGCGACGACCGGTCCGCGCATCGTCGTGCGTTTCTTCGGGGGCTGGTCGTTCCGGGAGCAGGACGCGTTCGAGCCCGATCTGGCGAGCCTCGGTTATGCGAAGGGCGTTCCGATGGGCGGCGTGCTGCCGGCCCGTCCGAAGACTTCCGAGGCCGGCGAGCCGGCAGGGGGCGGGGAGGCCGGTGCGCCGAGCTTCCTGGTCTCCGCCCTGCGTGATCCGGAGGGCGCGAATCTCGACCGCGTCCAGATCGTGAAGCAGTGGATCGACGACGCGGGCGGGCGGCAGGAGCGGATCTTCGACGTCGCGCTCTCGGACGGGCGTGTCGCGGACGAGACCGGGCGCTCGCGGCAGCCCGTCGGCAATACGGTCGACCTCGAGAAGGCGAGCTATTCGAATACGATCGGGGCGAGCCTCTTGACGGCGGTCTTTCGCGATCCGGACTTCGATCCGTCGCGCAGCGCGGTCTACTACGTCCGCGTCCTCGAGATCCCCACGCCCCACTGGACGACCTACGATGCGGTGCGCTTCGCAGCGGCTCGCCCGGCCGAGCATCCCGGCACGACCCAGGAGCGGGCCTATACCTCGCCCATCTGGTACCGGGCGAACTGAGCGCGGCGACCGCGCGCGGGCACGCATGGCGGGAGCCGATCGACGGCAGACGCCGCGCGAGCGACGAAGAAGTGCGTGCTGCGCCCTGCGTCGGCAGGGCGATGGACAGGAGAGCGGGAGATGACGAGGACGAGATCGGCCGAGCGGGAATTCCGATTCGCAGCGGTGATGCGGCGCGGGGCGCTCGCTCCTTGGCTCGCGCTGGCCGCGCTCGCCTTGGGCTGCGGCGACCCGCATGCGGACATGCCGGATCACGTCCGACAGCGCCATCTCGCGCTCGACGGCGCGCCGAACTTCCGCGATCTCGGCGGCTATGAGACGGCCGACGGGCGTCGGGTCAAATGGGGGCAGTTCTACCGCTCCGACGACCTCGCGGCCCTGACGGACGCCGACCTCGAGAAGGTCGCCGGCCTCGGTCTCGAGCTGGTCTGCGATTTCCGCTCGCAGACCGAGCGGGACGCGGAGCCCGATCGTCTACCCGCCTCGGCGCCGCCGGAGGTCGCCGATCTCGCGATCGGTGCGGAGAGCTTCATGGTGAAGGATCTGCGCGAGCGGATCTCGTCGGGCGATCTCGAGGGGCTCGATCTGCGCGCGATGATGATCGAGGGCAATCGGCAGTTCGCGACGACCTTCTCTCCGCAGTACGCGGCGATGTTCGATCGCATCACGCAGGCGGAGAATCGGCCGGCGCTCGTCCACTGCACCGCGGGGAAGGATCGTGCCGGCTTCGCTTCGGCGATGATCCTCTCGGTGCTCGGCGTGCCGCGCGAGACGGTCATGGCGGATTTCCTGCTCACGAACCACTACACCCGGCGGGCGACCGATCGGCAGCTGCTCATGATCGAGCT
>CAZFKD010000604.1:0-2656 GCA_964519695.1 uncultured Spirochaetaceae bacterium | reverse complement strand
CGTGGCGGCCGACGGATTTCAAGCGGTCGCAGAAATCGTCCCAGGCGCTGCCGTCCATCAGGCGGGCTTCGGCCCGGCGGATCTCGGCCGGGCGGGATTCGGCTTGGGTGGACATGTCGGGTTTCCTCGTCTGCCGACGATTCGGGACTGCGATGCTCGTCCAGTTTCGCGGGGAGAGCCAGAGGGGAGCAGGGGTCGGAACTGTGCTCGGCTACGCGAGATCCGGTCGGTGCACTTTCCTCGTAGACGTGACTCGATGCGCGCAAGCAGCGGGGGGATCGTCGGGATCCAAGTAATTCGAGAGAAGCTTGATTTGCTCGTCCCGAGCTGAGCGAGATACCCTGGGCCGGGAGGGTGGACGATCCGGCCACCCCTCAGGTCGCCTCGGCGTCTTCCGAAGGATAGAGTCGCCGCAGGAGCAAATTCGATGACCGCAGTCGCTGAGACAAGAGTTCCTCCCGATCTCTCCGTCGAGGCGATCCTGTTCGCTGCAGAGCCCGACCTCCGGCGCAAGTTTCTGCGGATCGATTCGCTTTCCAGCGCATCCGCAATTTCCGGCGACTCGCCCAGAAAGCTGCTGACCGCATCGGCGTGTTTTCTCGAAGCCGCGCTCGTCGGGGCGTACATCCATCGAAGCTTGATCGACCTGGGCGAGGATCCGAACGCCCCGAGTCAGCGGGCGGTTCTTGCGATTTCCGACGCCGTCCGAACGATGTATCACATCGATCTGGATCGGCTGGTGCTCGAAGCCCGGTCCGAATTGAACCTTCCCGAGAGAATTTCCAGTCAGGAATTGACGGCCGCGTCCGTCTTGAGCTCGCTGAGAGCGCTCCTCGAGGTTTGCCCGATCGAGAAGATCGAGGACATCGGCTCCAGGACCGAGCTGGAGCCCCTCGCCCACCGATGTCGAATCGCTTTCGACGGCATCAAGGCCTTCGTCCTCCGGCATGACGCCCGCCAACAGGCCCAGGTCCGTGTCGTCGGCGAGGCCTATGCGCGCGGGGCGATCTCTCTCGCCGAGTCCGCCACGCTCCTCGGCGTTCACGAGGTCGATGCCACTGCAATCCTCGAGGAGCTCGGTTTCGCGCGAACCCTCGACGCGATTCGCCTCCCCGAGGCCGATCGACAGGCGATCTTCGATCGAATGCGGGCGGATCGAGTTCTCCGCGCAGGCCAGCCCGAATCGAACGCCGAGGGCGTGAATCGCGAGGTCATCGCCAGCGAACGAATCGAAGGAATCGACGCACGGCGCTGGATCTCCCGCGAGATGCAGTGAGGCGATCCTGGACGACAGCCGGACGTACTCTGTCGAAGAAGATCGCGTACTCGCTCTCAATCTCCGGGAGCTCACCGCGAGCATTCGCAGTGGAGCCCTCCGCTCGGCCCGGTTCTCCATTGATCTGATATGCGAGATCCACAACGGGATCTTCCATGGCGTTCGCGGTCACGCGGGCAGATTTCGAAGCCGTTCTTTCGGGCAGGAACATCTGAGCTTCGGACCGAATCGATCGATCCATCGATCCGATGTACCGGAGGCGCTCGAGAAGCTCACCGAACGTGTGAGGCGCAGCCTCGCTTCTCTGGACGACCATCCGACGAGTCCTGACTATGAACAGACGGCAATGCACCTTGCGGTCTGGGCGCATGCCGAGCTGATCAGGATCCATCCTTTCGAGGACGGGAACGGTCGTTCGAGTCGTGCAATGATGAGCTGGATACTCGTCCGTCTCGGACTACGGCCGGTCGCGTTCGAAATGCCGAAGCAAGAGTACCTGCTCTGCCTGAACGTCTATTTCTCGCAGGGCGACCTGATGCCGCTGATCGACCTGGTCCTTCGGTGTCACCGCGACTAGCCGAGCCTCGTCACCCTAACGGGTAGACCCGAGATCTCCGACCGAAGGCAGAGGCCGCACCGTTGGCAGCGACTCGATGCGATCGATCACGCCTCGACATCGGCCCATCGCATTCCCCCGATCCCGATGTAGAGTCGACGAATCGAAAAAACGGACCCGCGCGGACGCGAGCCCTCTCGAGCTCGCGCGCCTGCATGCCCCGAGGACGCCCGCCCCCATGACCCTCTCTCCGCCCGACGTGCTCGACGACGACACCGACTACATGCTCGCGGAGCCGCCCGATCTCCTCGACCGGCTGAGCCGCCTGCGAGCGACGAAGCCCGCGGCGTGGGTCAAGACCTGGGGCAAGCCGGCGGTCCTGTTCACGAGCTACGAGCTCGTCGACGCGGCTTTTCGTGATGAGGAGACGTTTCCGTCGGCAGCGTTCTACGCCCATACCGTCACGGAGGTTCTCGGACGGAACATGCAGTGCATGGAAGGCGAGGAACATCGGCGCCATCGCGCGCTGGTCTCGCCGTTCTTCCGAGCGAAGAACGTGACCGCGATCGTCGAGTCCCTGCTCGAGCCCCTCGCCCATGAGTTGATCGACCGCTTCGAGGCCCGCGGCGAAGCGAACCTCGTCGCCGAGTTCACGAAGATCTATCCCGTCAAGATCATCCTCCGCATGCTCGGACTGCCGCAGGCGGCCGACGACGACGTCGCGCGCTGGGCGATCGGCATGCTCGACATCCAGAACAACTTCGATCATGCCCTGCGCTGCTCGAAGGAGTTCATGGCCTTCGTCTCGCCGATCCTCGCCGAGC
>CAZFKD010000603.1:0-2661 GCA_964519695.1 uncultured Spirochaetaceae bacterium | reverse complement strand
TGGCGCCCGCGCTCTACGACGATGGTGTGTGGAACCGCCATGCCGAGACGATCGTCTCGCTCTGCCGGTTCATCGAAGCGAGCGAGTCGGCGCCGAGCCTGCGAGCCCTCGCGGCGCGCGCCGGCCTGAGCGTCCACTACCTGCACCGGCTGTTCAAGCAGACGACGGGCCTGACCCCGAAGGCCTATGCCGCCGCCGTTCGAGCGCGGCGCGTGCGCGACGCGCTCGAACGGCGGGGCTCGGTGACCGAGGCGATCTACGATGCGGGTTATTCGTCGAGCGGGCGATTCTACGCCGAGGCGGATCGGATGCTCGGCATGACGCCGAAGCGCTATCGCCAGGGCGGGGCGCTGACGCCGATCCGCTTCGCGATCGGCGAATGTTCGCTCGGCTCGATCCTCGTCGCCGCGAGCGAGCGCGGCGTCTGCGCGATCCTGCTCGGCGAGGATCCGGAGGCGCTCGCGCGGACGCTGCAGGATCGATTCCCGAAGGCGGAGCTCCGCGGCGGCGAGGCCGACTTCGAGGCGCTCGTCGCACGCGTCGTCGGCTTCGTCGAAGCACCGGCGCTCGGCCTCGAGCTTCCGCTCGACATCCGGGGCACCGCCTTCCAGCAACGTGTCTGGCAGGCGCTGCGCGCGATCCCGGCCGGCGCGACGGCGAGCTATGCGGAGATCGCCGCGCGGATCGGTGCAAAAGGCGGCGCGCGGGCGGTCGCCGGGGCCTGCGCCGCGAATTCGATCGCCGTCGCCATTCCGTGTCATCGCGTGGTCCGGAGCGATGGCGCGCTGTCGGGCTATCGCTGGGGTGTCGAGCGGAAGCGGGCGCTGCTGGAGCGGGAACGAGAACGGGAGCCGCAGGGTTGATCGGCGGCCTGCGACTCGGCCCGGACGCTCAGCCCCGATAGACGCGCGGCTCCTGCAGCGCGGCCGCGATCCATTTCGCGACCTTCGGCTCGGCGACGACGGCTTCGCAATAGGCCTTCGCATTCTCGTCGAGCGGAACGTCGTAGCTGCGAAAGCGGAAGACGACCGGCGCGTAGAAGCAGTCCGCGGCACAGAACTCACCGAACAGGAAGGGACCGCCCCTGCCGAATCGCTCGCGACAATCCCGCCAGATCGCCTGGATGCGCGCGGCATCGGCGAGGGCCTCCGGAACGTGGCCCTTGCCGGGCTCGTTCGCCTGGATGTCCATCGCCATGTTCGAGCGCAGCGCCATGAAGCCCGAATGCATTTCGGCGCAGACGCTGCGCGCGATTGCCCGCGCAGTCGGATCCGCCGGCCAGAGCCCCGCCTGCGGAAAGCGCTCGTTCAGGGCTTCGACGATCGCGAGGGAGTCGCCGATCACGAGCCCGCCGTCGATCAACAGCGGGACCTTCCCGCTCGGCGAGAGACGCCGGATCTGCTCATGCCAATCGGGATCGGCCGTCGAGATCAGCCGCTCCGTAAACGGCGCTCCGGTCTGCTCGAGCGCGAGCCAGGCGCGCAGCGACCAGGACGAATAGTTTTTCGACGCGATCACGAGCTCGAACGCCATCTTCTCGACCTCGCGCCCGCTCGGAGGAGTGTCATCGACGGACGCGACCCGCAGTGTAACGTGGCCCCCGCCATGCCGGAAAGCGAACTGCTCCTCGCGCACATCGATCGCCCCCTCCCCCTCGCGCGCGACGAGCGCGTCGCCCTGCTCGGCGGCAAGGGCGACGGGCTGATGCGGATGGCGGGCGAGCTCGGGCTACCGGTGCCGCCCGCCTTCATCCTGACGACGCAGGCCTGCGCGCTCCACCGCGCAGGGGGCTGGACCGCCGAGCTCGAGCGGGCGCTCTGCGACGGGATTGCGTCGCTCGAGCGCGAGACGGGCCGACGTTTCGGCGATGCGGCTGAAGACATGCCGCTGCTCGTGAGCGTCCGTTCCGGGGCCCCAGTCTCCATGCCGGGCATGCTCGACACCGTCCTCAACGTCGGCCTCGACGATGCAGCGAGCGCCGCCCTCGCGCGCTCGAGCCCGAGGCTCGCCGACGAATGCCGCGACCGGCTCGCCGCCGCGTTTCGGGCGAGCGTCGGGCATGCGCCGCCGGCCGACGTGCGCTTCCAGCTGCGCGATGCCATCGAGGCCGTCTTCCGCTCGGCGAACGCCGCGCGCGCGCGCGCCTATCGACGCCGCGAAGGCCTGGAAGACGAAGGCCTCACGGCCGTCACCGTCCAGGCGATGGTCTTCGGCAACCAGGACGCGCGCTCGGCGACCGGCGTCTACTTCACCCGCGATCCGGCGACCGGCGAAGCCCGCCCCTACGGCGATCTGCTCTTCCAGGCGCAGGGCGAGGACGTCGTCTCCGGGCGCCACGCGACCGAGCCCCTCGCCGAGCTGGGGCGCCGCATGCCCGACGTCGCGCGATCGCTGTTCGCGATCGGCCAGCGGCTCGAGCAGGCCTATCGCGACCTCTGCGAGATCGAGTTCACGATCGAGAGCGGAAGGCTCTGGCTGCTCCAGGTCCGAGTCGGCAAGCGCAGCGCTCGCGCCGCCCTCCGGATCGCGGCCGAGCTCGCGCTCGATCCGGAGTTCCCCCTCGATCGCCGCGAAGCCGTCGAGCGCGTTCGAGGGCTCCTGCTCGATCCGCCGCAGATCGCCTCGCTCGCGTCCGCGGCTCGCCGAGCAGAAGATCCCGAC
>CAZFKD010000602.1:1168-2670 GCA_964519695.1 uncultured Spirochaetaceae bacterium | reverse complement strand
AAGCGTGATGTCGAACGGCGAACCGCTCAGCCGCTCCACGGTGACAATCTGTCCTGCCGTTGCTGAAAAGCTGTATTCGTCCACGTCGCCCAGCGGCGCGGCCTGCCCGGTGATCGCCGTGTTGAAGGCCGGCAGCGGCGTCGCTTCGCCCGTCCCGATCCGGCCGGCCTCGTCTTCGACACTAACGAGGTAGCCCGCACGGGCCCCGATCGGCCCATGCGCCGTCTCGAGCGGCGCGGCGAGGGGCAGCACGAACGCGCGCATTCCGGCGCGGACGATCCTCACGCGGCGAGCCCGACGGCGAAGAGCAGGGAGTGGAGCAGACAGAGCTTCGCCGTGCCCGCGAGCGCTTCGTTCAGCGGCGGTCCGGCGATCTCGGATCGGATCGTTCGCCCGAGCGAGAGCGCGAGGGGCAGCGTCAGCCAGGGCAGCAGGACCCAGGGCGTCGCACCGAACGCGAGCCACGGAAGCCCCGCGAGCAGATAGGCGGCGGCGACGAGCAGCAGCCATTCGGCGCGGGCCCCGGCTCGGCCGAGGCGCACGGCGAGCGTTCGCTTGCCCGCGACGCGATCGGTGTCGACGTCGCGCAGGTTGTTGACGACGAGGATCGCGGTCGCGAGCGCGCCGACCGGAATCGACGCGACGACGGCGAGCGGCGGAACCTCGCCGAGCTGCACGAAGCAGGTCCCCGTCACGGCGACGACGCCGAAGAAGACGAAGACGGCGAGATCCCCGAGGCCGTGGTAGCCGAGGGGCCAGGGGCCGCCCGTGTAGGCGATCGCGGCGGCGATCGAGAAGACGCCGATCGCGAGGATCGCCGGACCGGCGACGAAGGTCAGATAGAGACCGACGAGGACGGCGAGGCCGAACACGACGAACATCCCGCGCTTCAGCGCACGGGGCGAGAGCAGGCCGAGCTGGGTTGCGCGCGGCGGGCCGATGCGCGCTTCGGTGTCGGCGCCCTTCTCGAAGTCGAAGACGTCGTTGGCGAAATTCGAGCCGATCTGGAGCAGCAGCGCGCCGAGCGCCGCGGCGAACGCGGGAAGCGCGCGCAGTCCGCCCAGCTGATGGGCCACCGCGGTGCCGACCAGGACCGGGGCGAGCGAGACCGGCAGCGTGCGCGGACGCAGCGCGAGGATCCAGGCGGCGGCGCTGCCCGGTCGGATCGACGTCATGCAGCGCCTCCTGCGAGAAAGCGGCGGACGACCTCGGCGACGCGCTCCGGCGCCTCGAGATGCGCCGCGTGGCCCGCCTGCGCGATCGTCGCGATCCGCGCGTCCGGCAGCCGGGCCGCGAGCTCCGCTGCGATCGCTCGAAATTTCGCGTCTTCCTCGCCGACGACGAGCAGCACGGGGCGAGCCAGGGTCGCGAGCCGATCGTGCAGCGGCGGCTGCGCCCCGGCGCCCATGCCGCGCAGACTGTTCGCGAGGCCATGCGGACGATTCGCGAGGCGCTGTCGCCGGGCCCGGGCGAGGGCCTCGCCGCCGAGACGCGACTGGCTC
>CAZFKD010000602.1:0-1158 GCA_964519695.1 uncultured Spirochaetaceae bacterium | reverse complement strand
CATCCAGTCGTCGACGAAGCGCTCGAGGCCGCCCTGCTCGATCGAACGCGCGAGCGCCTCGTCGGACGCGATCCGCGCGGCGCGGGCGCCCGGATCCGCGAGGCCCGCCGTCGCGCCGACGAGCACGATCCGGTCGAAGGCGGCCGGATGCGCGAGGGCCGCCGCGAGCGCGGCGCGGCCGCCCATGGAGTAGCCGAGCAGATGCGGGCGCCGGAAGCCGAGGGCGCGGGCGGCATCGGCGATCTGATCCGCACACGCCGGCATCGCATAGGGCGCGAGCGCCTTCGGCGCGTCGCTCTCGCCATGGCCGACGAGCTCGAGGCGCGCGACGCGGGCGAAGGGCGCGAGCCTTCCGGCGATCTCCGCCATGCTCTCGGCGGCGCCGGTGAAGCCGTGCAGGACCAGCAGCTCGGGCGGCGCGCCGGCGACCGCCTGCGCAGATGCCCCGGATCCCGACGTACGCTCGGGCGCGCGCGGCGCGGGCCCGTCGAGGACGGCCGAGAGCCGAAGCCCGCCCGCCTCGACGAAGACGCGGCGCTCCGCAGAGGGGCTCACGCGCTCCCCCGGCGGTCCGAAGCGAAGCCCTCTTCCACGGCGGCGCAGGCCCTTGCGAGCGCGGCGCGGAACGACGCCGCGTTCGCAGCGGGATCGACGCGGACGTGCACGATCGAGACGCGCGGGCGCGCGAGCGCGGCGGCGAGCGCCTTCGGCAAGGCGGCGGGCGCGTCGACCCGTTCGTAGTCGAGCTCGAAGAGCGCGGCGGCCCGGGCGAGATCGATGCCGTGCGGCGTCCGGAAGAGCCGGTCGAAGGCGACGGCCTCGCCCTGCTCGGCGATCGGCAGGAAGGAGAAGATCCCGCCGCCGCCATCGTCGACGATCGCGATCACGAGCGGGATCGACTCGCGCCGCGCGAGCAGCAGCCCCGTCAGGTCGTGGAGGAAGGCGAGATCGCCGGTCAGCAGCAGCGTCGGCCGCCCGGTCGCGGCGGCGACGCCGAGCGCCGTCGAGGTCACGCCGTCGATCCCGCTCGCGCCGCGATTGCAGAAGATCCGCAGCGGCGCGCTGCGGCAAACGAGGGCGAGATCGAGCAGGCGGATCGGCATGCTATTCGAAGCGAAGAGCTGCCCGCCCGCCGGCGCGGCGGCCGCCACGGCCGAG
>CAZFKD010000601.1:0-2674 GCA_964519695.1 uncultured Spirochaetaceae bacterium | reverse complement strand
GTCCATTACATCTCACCCCGCACCGCTCGCCCGAGGCGCTCGGGGGGCTGCCGGGGCGGGAGATCCGCGTCCCGAAGTTTTTTTGGGTTGCGCACGCCGTAGTCGGGCCGGTCGCCTCGATGGCTTGTCTGTACGGCGAGGAGCGGAATGGGATTGATGGAGATGGGATTGGACGGGTGGGGCGGGAGTGGGCGGGGCGGGGGCGTCTTTCCATCTCGGAGCCCACCCATCACGAGGCGTCCGGATCTCGAATGTCCATCTCGCAGTCCGCATGAACCGACCCACAAAGGCGTCGCGAGCGTCCCGGGCGGGCGGTGCGGGGTGAGATGTAAGGGAGGCACGCGCGGCACGGCGATGGACGCGCCGGCGATCCAGAACGCGTGCCTCCGAGCCACGAACCCCGCGCCGCCCGCCCGGGACGCATGGCACGGCATTCGAACGCCGACTCCGAACGAACCCCGTCAGAACGCGATCGAGAGCCGTCCGACGAGGTCCTGTTCGAGGGTGTTCTCGGCGACGTAGGCCTGGTAGCGCAGGTCGACGCGGAGGCGGTTGGCGGCGACCGGGACGAACCGGAAGCCGACGCCGATCTCCGCGCCGCCTTCGTCTTCTTCGCCCTGAATCGTGAAGTTGCCGACCGTATCCGGGCTGCCCAGGAGGCGGGCCGAGACGTCGCGCTCGTTGCCTTCGACGAACTGGCGCCAGGCGACGTCGAAGCTCGGGCGCCAGATGCCGGTCATCCATTCGAACCAGGGGCCGAGATAGGCCTTGTGCTCGTAGACGGAGGCGAGCCGCACACCGGCGCGCAGCGACCCGACCTCGTCGTCGCGCTCGTCGACCTCGAGGCCGAAGCCGCCCGCCTGGCGCTCGCGGATGCCGTCCTGATCGATGAAGGCCCAGTCGAAGCCGAAGATCGGTTCGACCTGCACCGGGCCGGCGTCGATGCGGTAGCCGATCTCGGTGGCGAGCAGGGTGCGGTTGCTCTCGTGGTCGTCGAGGGCGCGGGTATTGATCGGCGCCGCCGGATCGTCGACGCGGATGCGGCGGCGATCCTGATGGAAGCCACGGCCCCAGCTGACGACGCCCTGCACGCGGACGGGACCCGGCGTCCAGGCGAAGGCGCCCGTGAGTTCGGCGAGCGTCAGCGTGCTCCGGCCGGCGCGCGCGACTTCGATGCTGCCGCGCTGGCTCGAGACGGCGAGCGTCAGGTCGAGGCCCGCCAGCGGTTGAAAGTCGACGCCGGCGATCAGGCCGCCGAGCTCGGCGGCGTAGCGCTTGTGGCCACCGAAGGCGTCGCGCGAGCGGAAGGAGCCGAGCGTCGCGGCCCAGGGCGCGACCCGCCGCGCGTGGCAGGGCAGCACGCGGGCATTTGCGGTCCAGGGATCGACTTCGCCCGGCTCGCATTCGCGCGGGCGATCGAAGATCAGCGCCGCGATCCGGCGGCCGGCTTCGACGGAGACCGTCGTCTGGGCATCGTAGGCCTCGGGGTTCAGGGCTTCGTAGACGCTCGCGATGTTCCCGACGTCCTCGATGCCGTCGAGCAGGCCCTGGAGATCGCCGGTCGAGCCGCCCGCGTCCTGCAGGTCGAGCAGGTTCTGGGCGATCGCGCGCTGGTTCGAGCTGCGGGCGACGCCGAGCAGGCCGACGTCCTCGAACAGGGCGAGCAGACCCATCGCGTCGTAGCTGGCGGTGAAGATGCGCGTGCCGGAGGCGTCGGGGAACTCGATCTCGTCGAACTCGCCGGTGTAGCCCCCGTTCGCGAGCACGACGCGGTAGGGCGTCGCGCTCGGTGTCAGGTTGTCGCCCTGCACGACCTCGAGGGTGCCATCGAGGACCGCGGCGCCCTGGATCGTCAGCGGCGGGGTCGTGCTGTCGAGGGTCACGCGGATCGTGCCCTCGTCGGCGACCTCGAGGCCGCCGCCGAGGGTGATCGGCGTGGGAACTTCGAGGGTCGCGAAATCCTCGATCAGGGTCAGGCCGGTGAAGCCGTTGGTATTGTTCAGGATCCAGGGGGTCGCGGGCGTCGTCGCGGAACCGCTGAGCAGTCTGAGCGTTTCGATCGAATCGAGCGCGCCGACGTCGAACGTCCCCGGTTCGGATCGATCACCGGTGAGGATGACTTCGTCCTCACCCTCTCCACCAGCGATCGTGCCCGCGAAAGTCGCACCGGCGAGGTGCAGATATCGATCGTCGCCGTCCTGAAGCTCGAGGCGGCCACGGATCTCGCCGAGATTCACGATGAAGTCCTGGCCGTCGCTTCCGCGGATCGCGATGCCGTTCGGGTCGGCGAGGATCTCGCCTGCGCCGGTCACACGAATGCGGTTCTCCCGATCCGCGACGAAATCGCGGAGGACGACGAGGGGGCCGGAATCCGCGTCACCCGTGATACTGCCGCCGACGTCGAGGCTGAGCGAGTTGCCGATGCTCGAACTCGACGACAAGTCGAACCGGTCGAAGAGGTCGTTCCCCCCGATCGAGACGCCGATCGCATCGGCGCCGCTGACGGCGATCGTGCCGGAGACGGTGACGAGGCTGTTGTGGTTGCCGGCGAGGTTCGATTCGTCGCCTGCGAAGAGGCCGACCGAGCGGTCGCCGATGACGAGGATCGTGCCCTGATTGCGTATGCCGGCGGCGGAGGGAACGAGGCGATCCGGCGTCGAGGCGTCGCCGTCAT
>CAZFKD010000600.1:0-2679 GCA_964519695.1 uncultured Spirochaetaceae bacterium | reverse complement strand
ACCAGCATCTCGACGGCGCTCGGCGCCTTCCCCCTCGTGATCGGCTCGGGGCCGGGCTCGGGCGGGCGCCGCGCGATCGGCATCGTCGTCTTCGCCGGCGTGCTGGTCGCGACCTTCCTGACGCTCTTCGTCGTCCCCGTCGCCTACTCGATCCTCGCGCGCCGGACGGCGGTTCCGGGCGAGCTCGACCGCGCGGTCGACGCAATCGAGGCCGAGACGGGTGGCGGCGCCGCGGCCGTGAGGTGAGCCCGATCGAATCCCTGCTTCGTCGCCCGCTCTGCTCCTCTCGGCCTTCGCCATCCGAAGCGCCGCCGGCGCGTCCGTTCGCGGGCGCCCGGCGCGGCCTTCCCCTCTCGGCCTGCGCGATCGCGCTCGCCTGGCTCGTCTCCGGCTGCGATTTCGCGGACCGGGAGGACCACGCCGGCAGCGATGTACAAACCGGCTCGGACACGGAGCGGTCGCCCGCCTCCGGCGCCGCCACGGGGAGCGGCGGGACGAGCGCCGCCCCGGTCCCGCGCGATCCGCTCAAGCAGGCCTACTACGGCGATCTCCACGTCCATACCGGCTGGTCCCTCGACGCCTTCGCGTTCGGCGTCCGGGCCACGCCGACCGACGCCTATCGCCACGCGCGCGGCGAGGCGATCGAGCACGTCTCGGGCGTTTCCGTCAAGCTCGCCGGGCCGCCCCTCGACTTCATCGCGGTGACCGAGCACGCGAACTACCTCGGCGTCGCATCCCAGGCGATGGCGCCGGACGGCGAGGCGCGCGGGATTCCGATGATCGCCGACCTCGTCGGCGACGACGCGGAGAAGCGGCGCGCGGCGAATTTCGCGGTGCTCGGGATGCTCTCGGCCGATCGGATCGAGCCCGAGCTGAACCGGACCGACTGGGCGCAGTCGACCTGGCAGGAGCTCGTCCGGCTCGCCGACCAGCACGACGATCCCGGCGAGTTCACCGCCTTCGTCGGCTACGAGTACACCCCGATGCCCGAAGGCCAGAACCTCCACCGCAACGTGATCTTCCGCGGCTCGGACGTCCCCGTCCGCCCCTTCTCCGACCTGGACAGCAAGAACCCCGAAGACCTCTGGCGCTGGATGGACGCAGCGCGCGCGGCCGGCGACGACCTGCTCGCGATTCCGCACAACGCGAACGGCAGCAACGGACTGATGTTCGAGCGCGTCGACCGCGCGGGCCGGCCGATCGACGCCGAATACGCCGAGATCCGCCTGCGCAACGAGCCGATCGCCGAGGTCTACCAGATCAAGGGCCAGTCGGAGGCGCATCCCGCCCTCTCGCCCGCCGACGAGTGGGCCGGCTTCGAGATGCTCGAAGGCATCCTCGGCCGGCCGGCGGTGAAGAGCCGACCGCAGGGAAGCTATGTCCGGCGGGCGTTGATGGATGGGCTCGAGCTCGCCGCGAGCGGCCTCCCGAACCCCTATCGCCTCGGCCAGATCGGCTCGAGCGACGGCCACAACGCGACGAGCCCGACCGAAGAGGACAATTTCACCGGCAAGCTCGGCGTCCTCGACGGCAGCCCCGAAGCGCGCCTTTCGCTCGCGGACGGCGAGAATCCGACGGTCGGCGACGCAACGACCGGCTCGCCCTTCAGCGCCGCCGGCCTCGCCGGCGTCTGGGCCCATTCCAATACCCGCGCGGATCTCTTCGACGCGATGAAGGCGCGCGAGGTCTTCGCGACCTCGGGGCCGCGCATCGCCGTGCGCTTCTTCGGCGGCTTCGGTCTCGCCACCGCCGACCTCGCGAGCGGCATCGCCGCGGCGGGCTACGAGCGGGGCGTGCCGATGGGGGGGGTTGGTCCGGGCGAGGGCCGGCGACGCGCGCCCCGTCACGTTCCTCGTCGAAGCGATCCGGGATCCGCGCGAAGCGCCCCTCGAAAGACTCCAGCTCGTGAAGGCCTGGATCGGCCCCGACGGCCGGGCGACCGAAAAGGTCTACGACGTCGCCTGCGCCGGCGGCGCGGCGCCGGATCCGCGAACGCATCGCTGCGCGCTGGCGAGCCGGCCGCCGGATCTCGCGACCTGCGCCGTCGCCGAGGGCCAGGGGGCGTCGCAGCTCTCGGCCGCGGTCGTCGCGCCCGACTACCGGCCCGGCGAGCGGAGCTTCTACTACGCCCGCGTGCTGGAGGTCCCGACCTGTCGCTGGAGCAGCTGGGATGCCCTCCGGCTGAAGGTGCCTCGCCCGCCCGAAGCCGTCGCCTTCCTGCAGGAGCGGGCGGTGACCTCGCCGATCTGGGTCGAGCCCGGCGATCGGAGCGGGGTCTGGGTCTCGAGCGAAGAAGACCATCCGACCGCTCCTTCCGAAGAGATCGCGCGCTGATGGGCGATTGTCTGAGGGACAAGCCCGCGATCCCGCCTATCCTCGAAGTCCTATGACCGCACCGCCCCAGGTCGTGATCTTCGGCGCGAGCGGCGACCTGACCCGTCGCAAGCTGATTCCCGCCTTCGCGCGGCTCGATGCCGATCCGCGCATACCCACGAACTTCTCGATCCTCGGCGTCTCCCGCACGCCCCTCACGACCGAGCAGCTCCGCGCCCAGCTCGCCGAGAGCATCGCCCCCGCGAACCGCGCCGCCTTCGAGCGCCTCGCGCCCCGCATCTCCTACTACACCGCCGACACGAGCGACGCGGGGGCGATGGATGCCCTCGGCGGCGAGCTCGACGC
>CAZFKD010000599.1:0-2688 GCA_964519695.1 uncultured Spirochaetaceae bacterium | reverse complement strand
CCGCATGGCGAAGGCCGGGACTCGCCGCGCCATTTCGAGACCGAGCTCACGGGCATCGAAGAGCCCGCCTTGCGGCGCATCCTGCGCACGAATACGGCCGAGCTGCTCGGGATCGACTGAGAAGCCGTCGAGCGATCGACACGCCCGCGCCGCAGCGCGCGCGGACTGCGCCTCGCCCGCTCACGCCAGCCCGAGCGCCCTCGCCCATTCGAGGTTGAGCCGCGCCGACTCGACATGGGCCTGATGCACCTCGAAGCCCTCGCCCTGATTCGGATCGCCGTAGAGGATCGGGCCCTCGCCGCTGGCCGCCGCCGCATCGCCGAGCCGGACGAGCTCGCGCCAGTAGGCGACCTCTTCCGCCGACGGCGTGAAGATCTCGTGGACGAGGGGCAGATGCGCCGCGTTGCCGAGCATCATGCCGTAGTAGCCGAGCGCCCGGAGCGAGCGGGCGAAGCCGCGGAGCCCCTCGAGATCGTCGCTCGCGCCGCCCCACATGCCGCTGATCGGGTAGCGGATGCCCGCCGCCTTCGCGTCGAGCAGGACCTTCGAGCGCACGAAGAGCGTCTCCTGCCCCTCCGCCGTCCAGCGGTAGCCGAGCGCCTGATGGATGTCGCCGAAGCGCGAGATCGCGCCGCCCATGTACGCGACGCGGGGCGAGGCCATCGCGATCTCGTAGGCGAGGCGCAGGGCATCGGCGGTCTCGAGGATCGGGTAGAGCACGACGGAGCCCGGAGCGATCCCGTTCTCGACCTCCGCCGCGAGCAGCAGCGCCTCGAGCGCGATCACGTCCTCGGGACCGCGCAGCTTCGGCACGAGCACCCCCGCGAGCGCCGGCGTCACGACCGCCCGCAGATCCCGAAAAGCCATCCCCGTCGAGGCCGCGCGCACGCGCACGAAATATCGCGGCTCCGTCGTCCCGGGCCGGCGCGAACGCAGGAAGTCGCCGACGAGGACGTGGGCCCGCGCGCGGACGGCCTCGGTCATCGGCGTCTCGGGCTCCTCCAGATCGAGGCAGACTCCGTCCGCGCCCGTCCCCGCGGCGGCGGCCACGGACTGCTCGAAGGAGCCCGGAACGAAGAGCAGCGACCGCAGCGGTGCGACTACCGGGCGCTCGAGGATGCGCCGCGCAGCGAAGCTCAAACCGGCGCTCCTGAAGCGCACGCTTCGCTCGCCAGCAGCTCGCCGGCCGCGGCATCGACGATCGTACCCGCGAAGAAGTCCGGATTCATTCCCGCATGGAAACGGACGGCGTTGCCGAACGCGAAGTCCCGATAGTCGGCGGGCGAGAGCCGGCCCGCCTCGACCGCCTCGAAGGACTCCGCGATCGGCTCACGCATGTCGGCGACGTCCCAATGCGAGATGTCCGAGCCGAGCATCGCCCGGAGCTTCGCGCCGAAGGGATTGATCCGTTCGGCGAAGGCCCAGGCGACGAGCGGATCGTCCGCCTCGCAGCCGAAGTAGAAGCTCGGGACGAAGCGATCGCGGATGTCCTCGGCCTGCGCGAGGCCGACGGCCTCGAACTCGTCGAGGCGTGCCGGCCGCGCCGCCGGCTGCTCGAAGTAGGTCCGCACGCGCCCCAGGGCGGCGCGCTGGGTCGCATCGCCGTGGCTCTCGAATTGCCTCATCAGGGCGCCGACGTCGAGGCGCGCCGGATCGAGATTCCGGATCGCGTGACCACCACGCTTCGAATAATGCCCGATCAGATCGGCGTAGAGGCTGCACGCCCAGCCGACGCCGCCCTCGAGGAATCCGACGTGGAGCTCGGGGAAGCGGCGGGTCACGCCGCCCAGGAAGAGCCGCTTGCAGAGCGATTCGTGGCCGCGCGCGAGGCCGCCGACGTGGTTGAAGACGTAGCTCGAGGGCGAGCGGGCGACGTTGTGATACTGGTCCGAGCTGTGCGAGATCGGCGCGAAGCGGAGCACGCAGCAGCGGCGCCAGAACGGGTCGTAGTCGTACTCGGAGTCCATCCCGTAGCCGTCGTAGCGATGGACGGGCGGATCGAGCCGGCCGAGTTCGCGAGCATGCTTCGCGATCGGCCGACGGACATAGCCCGACATCGCGCCAGCCTTGAGGCCGAGCGCGACGGCGTGCTCGAGGGTCGCGATTGCGACCTCCGGCGTATTCATGGGGATCAGCGCCCCGACGATCAGGCGATCGCGATAGGGCGCAAACAGGCGCGCGTGCATCGCGTTGACCGCGCGGCAGGCGGCGCCCGCGAGCTCGGCGTCCTCGAGATCGAGGAAGTTGAGACTCATCGAGGGATAGACGATCGAGACGTCGATGCCGAAGTCGTCGAGCCGCTCGTAGAGGAGCTTCGGCAGATGGGCGGTCGCCCGGTCGAGGCCGTTCTCGGTCGGCCAACCCCACCACGACGGCATCGCCTGCCAGCGGTCCGGATCGCCACCGATCGTGCGCGCGGCGGTCGTCGTATCGAAAGGCTGCGCCTGGCCCGCGAGAAACCGGTCGCGCAGCGAAGCGCCGCCCTCGCGTTCGACCGAGGCGGCGATCTCCTCGTGGGCGAGCGGCCAGACCTCGACGAAATGGCCGTCGGCATCGACGATCGGATGGGAGAGCGCGCGGCGGACTTCGGCGGAGCAGAGGTGGGCTTCGGGCATGGCGCGAGCGTATCATTGCGCGATGGATGATTCCGCTCCCCTCGCCGGCGTCCGCGTCGTCGAGCTGACCAGC
>CAZFKD010000598.1:0-2711 GCA_964519695.1 uncultured Spirochaetaceae bacterium | reverse complement strand
GGCCCGGCGCCGACGCCGCCTCGCGCCAAGACGTCGAGGCGATGCACCGCGCGGTGCTCGCGATCGTCGACGACGAGGACTACCGCATCGCCCGCGAGGCGCGCCGGAGCCTCGAGCACGCGCCTCCCGGATTCCGCCTGACGCTCGGCCGCAGCGAGCCGCTGCTGCGCCGCACCCATGCCGAGCTCGCACGCCGCGTCGGAATGCCGCTCTGAGCGCCGCCCGCCCGGGCGGCGCGTCGTGGCCGCTGATGCGGGTCGCCCGGGATGCGCGCGGCCCGGGCGAAACGAGCGTGCGATCGCCGCGGGCGGGGCCGCGACCTCGACCCCGGCACGCTTCCTGCTTTAATCCCGCCCGATGAACCGCGCTTCCGACGACGAAGACGGCTGGCTCGCACGGGTCGTCGACTATTTCCTCGCCCCGGCCCCGGCCGGTCTGGCGATGGCGATCGCCGCGATCGCGGGTCTCGTCGCGCTCTGGGCGACGCCGCGGGAGGAAGAGCCGCAGATCGTCGTGCCCCTCGCCGACGTCTTCATCGAGGCGCCCGGCCTCTCCGCGGTCCAGATCGAGCGCCACGTCGCGACCCGCGTCGAGAAGCTGCTGGCCCAGATCGACGGCGTCGAGCACGTCTACTCCATCTCGCAGCCCGGCCGCGCCGTCGTGACGGTTCGCTTCTTCGTCGGCGAGGACCGCGAGGAGAGCCTGCTCGAGATCCATTCGAAGCTGAACGCGAACGTCGATCGCATCCCGAAGAGCGTCGCGGGCTGGGTCGTCAAGCCGCTCGAGATCGACGACGTCCCGATCTGGATCGCGACGCTCTGGAGCGATTCGCCCGAGGTCGACGACCACGTCTTGAGGCGGATTGCCGAAGAGCTCGAGATCGGACTCAAGGACGTTCCGGGAACGAACGCCACGGCGGTCCACGGCGGACGGCCGCGGGTCGTCGCCGCGCTGCTCGATCCCGAAGCCCTCGCCGCGCGCCGGACCTCGCCCCTCGACGTCGCCTGGGCGCTCTCGCTCTCGAACGCCCGCGCCCTGACCGGGGGCTTCGACCAGGCCGATCGCCACGTCGCCGTCGAGGCCGGCGCCCGCTTCGAGAGCGCGGAGTCCCTGCGCGGCGCGGTCGTCAACGTCGTCGACGGAACGGCGGTCCATCTACGGGACGTCGCGACGATCGTCGACGGCCCCGACGAGCGGCGCATGGCGACCTGGATCGCCTTCGGCGCGGGCGCGGGCGCGGGTTCGGGCGCTGATGCGCGGGACGCGGGCGGCACGTCGAGCGCCGAGCAGCGCCCGGGCGGAACCCATCCCGCCGTCCACATCGCCGTCGCGAAGCAGCGCGGCACCAACGCCGTCACCGTCGCCCGCGCCCTCGACGAACGCCTCGCGCTCCTCGCGCCGAGCCATCTGCCGCAGGGCGTCCACACCGTCGTGACCCGCAATCAGGGCGAGACGGCGAACGACAAGGTCAACGAGCTGCTGCGCTCGCTGCTCGAAGCGATGGTGATCGTGACGGCGCTGCTGCTCTTGACGCTCGGCCTCCGCGAGAGCCTGGTCGTCGCGCTCGCGGTGCCCCTGACCTTCGGGCTGACGCTCGCGATCAACTGGGGGCTCGGCTTCACGATCAATCGCGTCACGCTCTTCGCCCTGATCCTCGCCCTCGGTCTCGTCGTCGACGATCCGATCGTCGACGTGGAGAACATCCATCGCCATCTGCAGCGCGGGGCGGGGGCGCGGCGGGCGGTGAACGAGGTCCGGCCGCCGATCCTGCTCGCGACGGCGGCCGTCGTCATCTCCTTCGTCCCGATGCTCTTCATCACGGGCATGATGGGGCCCTAGATGCGGCCGATGGCGGTGAACGTGCCGCTCGCGATGGCGGTCTCGATGGGCGTCGCGTTCTGCATGACGCCCTTTCTCGCCTGGAAGCTGCTGCGCGGGCCGAAGGCCGGCGGCGAGCCGGCGGCGACTGCGGTGGGCGATCCGGTGCCGGGGCAGGCCGAGGGCGGCGGAGGCGGCGCCGGCGGCGCGGATCATCACGCGGGCGGCGATGCGAACGATCCGATCCGGCGACGTTATTCGCGCCTGCTGATCCCGCTGCTCGACGATCGCAGGCGGGCCAACGTCTTTCTCGGCGTGCTCGCCGGGCTCTTCGTCTTCTCCCTGGCGCTCGCGGCGATTCGGGCCGTGCCGCTCAAGATGCTGCCCTTCGACGACAAGAACGAGCTGCAGGTCGTGATCGACCTGCCCGAGAGCGCGACGCTCGAGCGCACGGAGGCGGTCGCCCGGGCGCTGACGGCTCTCCTGCAGGCGCAGCCGGAGGTCGAGGAGATCTCGGCCTTCGTCGGCACGGCCTCGCCGATGGATTTCAACGGGCTCGTGCGCCACAGCTTCCTGCGCGCGGGGCCGAACGTCGCGGATCTCCGGCTCGGCCTGATCGACAAACACGTCCGCGACGAGGGCTCCCACGAGCTGGCCCTGCGCTGGCGGCCCGCGCTCGAAGAGGTCGCGCGCGAGGCGGGCGCGCGGATCGCGATCGTCGAGGTGCCGCCGGGGCCGCCCGTGCTCTCGACGATCACGGCGGAGATCTACGGCGAGCCGGGCGTGCCCTATGCGGCGCTGCGGGACGGCGCGCTCCGGCTCGCGGCGCGGCTCGAACGCGAGCCCGCGGTCTCGGACGTCGATACGACGGTCGAGCACGAGGCGGAGCAGCT
>CAZFKD010000597.1:0-2725 GCA_964519695.1 uncultured Spirochaetaceae bacterium | reverse complement strand
CCCCGCCGAAAAAGACCAGATCTCCCACCGCGGCCAGGCCTTCCGCGCCCTGGCGCAGCAGCTCGCCCACGAGCTCTGACCCCGCTCTCGCTCCCGATCCCGATCCCGATCCCGAATCCACGCGGCTCGCCCGCGCGAAACCCGCCACCCCCCATCAAGCCGCATCCGATACGGCGCAACGAGCGCCCCGGGCGGGCGGTGCGGGGTGAGATGTAATGGACGCACGCGCAGCACGGCGACGGTCGCGCCGGCGAGTCTCGACGCGTGCGTCCGAGCCACGAACCCCGCGCCGCCCGCCCGGGGCGCGCGGCACACGATCCGGGTCCGTCCCGTCAGACTTCGAGAGAAGCGAGCCGATCCGTGATGACGTGCGCGATCGCCTTGCGGGTCTCGTCGTCGGCGCCGTCGAAGCGGATGCCCATGCCGAGCGGCAGGTTCGGGCGCTGCAGATTGCCGGGGACGTTCGCGAAGGCGACGGTGCCGTCGATTTAGAACGATTCGCCGTCGAGGCTGAACAGCACGCGCAGCCGGGCGCCGTCCATGCTGGCGCGCGGGGTCTCGACGAAGCAGCCGCCCTCGGAGAGGCTGTAGAGCGAGCCCTGCTTCTCGCGGCCGCCAACGTGGATGCGGATCGGCGCGCCGGTTGGCGCTCGGCGCGAGGCGCGCGCCGCCGAGATCTGCTCGCCCGACACGAGGCGGTTGAGCTGGAAGCGCAGGATGCGCTCGTCGTAGCCGTCCCAGAGCGCGAGCAGCACACCGGCATGGCGCAGGGCCCGCCGCTGCTGCGTGTCGGGCATCTTGCCATACGCCATTGCGGGGAGGATCGCGCCGGCCTTGCGCATGCTCGCGAGGGCCACATCGACGCGTTGCGCGGGCAGGGAGCTCGGGAGCAGGATCGCCGAGAAGGAATAGGCGCGTGAGCGGACGAGGGATTCGGCTTCGGCGAGGTCGTCGACGCGGATGGGTTCGACGCCGAGGCGGACGAGCTGGGCCGCGAGGGTGGACGTCCGATGCGGGTCCAGCTCGATCAGCAGGATGAAATGGCTCGTCGGCATGGCGCCTGAATCGGGCCGCCCCCGCGGCGGCTTGAGGGCCCGTCCGCCCGGCACCCTTCACCCGCGGGTCGATCTTCTATATATAGGGGCCGTCATGACCTCGCCCCGGACCCCCCTCAGCCTGATCCGCCATGGCGAAACGACCTGGAATCGCGCGGGACGTTGGCAGGGCCACGCCGACCCGGAGCTGACCGAGGCCGGGCGCGAAGGCGCCGAGCGCCTCGCAGCGGAGCTGGTCGCGGAGCATTCGCAGTCGCCCTGGCACTGCGTGTATTCGAGCGATCTGCGGCGCGCGCGAGAGACGGCCGAGCGCCTCGCCGAGCCGCTCGCGCTGCCGCTCGCCGTCGATCGACGATTGCGCGAGCTCGACGTCGGGCGCTGGACGGGGCTGACGCGCCCGGAGATCGCGGCCCGGGACGCCGAGCTGCTCGCGGCCTTCGAGCGGGGCGAGCCTGCGGTCCGGCCCGGCGGCGGGGAGTCGCGCATCGAGATCCGCGAGCGCAGTCATGCCTTCCTCTGCGAACTCGTTGCCGAGCGCCAGGGCGAGCGGATCCTCGTCGTCACGCATCTGGGTGTGATTCGTGCGCTCGTGCCCGGCGCGCGGCCGCAGAACCTCGAGCGCTTCGAGGTCATCGCGGAGGAGATCGCCGCCCGGCCGATCGATCGTGTTTGGCGGCCGGAGGAAGGGCCGCTCTGAGGTCGCGCGGCGGTCGGGCGCGCGCCTCAAAGGAGCTGACGGACGATCTTCGAACCGCGCATCCGGCGCACGATGACCACGGTCCCGAGCAGCGCGACGAGCCCGCCGGTGACGTCGATCAGCACGTCGTAGGGGCTGCCGGTGCGCGCCGCCGAGAGCGACTGCCGGAATTCGTCGGCCGCGGCGAGCGTCGCGACGAGAAAGAGGGAAACCCAGAAAGCGGTCCCGATCCGATGGCGCTCGGCCGAGAGCAGCGCAGCGCGGAAGGCCAGCAGGGCGAGGATCGCGTACTCGATGAAATGAGCGGATTTGCGGATCCAGGCATGGATCCGGTAACGCGTCGCAAGATCGATCCCGGCCAGGAACCAGTCGATCAGGGGCTGCAGGAACCGGCTCGTGCGGTCGAGCGAGTAGGCATCGCTGCCGAACTGCCAGATCATCGCCGCCCAGAAAACGACGAGCAGCCAGGCCAGCGTGATCCGCCGCCACGACGGCCGGCCGCTCGCGCTCTCACCCGGGCTCTCATTCGCGCACGCGACGTTCTCGGCCAAGGCGGGCCTCATCCTGGGTCCGAGCATCCCGCCGCTCGGCATGCAGGGTCGGTATCGTACCGCCATGCGTTGCCTGTCGATCGGCCTGTGCTTCGAAACTTTTGAGACTTATCCGGTCCGGCCCGGGGACCCCCCGGATGCCCATGTCGAGTACGAGCCCGAGTCGACCATCGAGGCCCTCGAGGCCGCGATCCAGACCCTGGGTCACCGCCCCGTTCGCCTGGGTTCACCCCATGCATTGCTCGGTCTTCTCGCCGGGGGCGGGCGGCCCGAGATCGATGCCGTCCTGAACCTCGCCGAAGGCCACGGCAGCCGGAACCGCGAAGCCTGGGCGCCGGTCCTGCTCGAGATGGCCGGCATCCCCGCCCTCGGCTCCGATGCGCTCAGCCTCTCGATGTCCCTCGACAAGGCCTGGGCGAACC
>CAZFKD010000596.1:0-2729 GCA_964519695.1 uncultured Spirochaetaceae bacterium | reverse complement strand
TGGGCCGCGTAGCTGTGGCGCAGGCGGTGGAGATGGACGTGCTCGCGCAGATCGGCGCCGCGGCCGAGTTCGGCCAGCACGCGCCGGGCTTCGCGGGCGGCGAGCCGCCGGGGACCGCTCTCGCGGCGTGGTCGCAACGAGATGAAGAGCGGCTCCCGCAGGACCCCGGCATGCCGCCGGACGTCGAGCCAGGCGGAGAGCGCCTCCCGCGCGCGCTCGGGGATCGGAACGATCCGCTCCTTGTTCCCCTTGCCCAGCACGCGCACCTCGCGCGCCCGCAGCTCGAGGTCCCGGACGTCGAGGGCGACGAGCTCGCCGACGCGGATGCCAGTGCCGTAGAGCAGCTCGACCAGAGCCCGATCGCGCAGCGCGAGCCACTGCTCGCCGCGCGCCCGCGCACCGCCCTCGGGCGACGGACGACGGCTGGTCCGGCGCTCGGCGGTGACGAGCTGCGCGCAGTCGTCGATCGAGAGCGGCCGGGGCAGGCGCTTCTCGAGCTTTGGCATCGGGATGCCGGCCGTCGGATCGTCGCGGCGAACGCCCTCGCGGACGAGCCAGCGGAAAAACGAGCGGATCGATGCGAGCTTGCGCCCCCGGGTCGCGGCGCTGCGCCGGCGATTGAGGCTCGCGAGCCAGCCACGAACCTGGTCGGCGTCGATCGTGCTGGGCAGGGTTTCGGAACCGGTGTGGAGCGTCAGCTGGCGGACGTCGGCGAGATAGGCCCGCTGGGTATGCGTGGACATGCCCCGTTCGCTGCCGAGATGCCGACCGTAGGCCTCGATCGCGCGTGTCCAGTTCATGCAAAGCCTTGTGAGCCGGCCCCGATCGACGGCGGGCCCGCGTCCGGCGCGGCGACGCGCGTTCGATAGGGCGCAAGCGCCGCGAGCGCCCGCGCAGCGAGCTGGTCGTTCTTCTCACGCTTGCCGAGCTTGACGCGTCGGCCGCTCTTCGCGACGCCGGTGGCGAGCTCCGGCTCGAGCGGCGGAAAGAGCCCGTAGTTGACGTTCATCGGCTGGAAATGCTTCGCGTCCGCGTTCTGCAGATGGCGCAGCAGGGCGCCGTGGGCCGTCTGCGCGGGCGGCGTCTCGCGCGGAAGTCCGAGCACCCGCCGCGCGACGCCGATGCCGGCCATCAGGCCGAGCGCCGCCGACTCGACATAGCCCTCGACGCCCGCCATCTGACCGGCGAGGAAGACGCCCGGACGTCGGCGGAGCTGCAGCTCGTCGTCGAGCTGGACCGGAGCATTGACGTAGGTATTGCGGTGGATGCTGCCGAAGCGGGCGAACACGGCCTGCTCGAGACCGGGCAGCATGCGGAAGATCCGCTTCTGCTCGCCGACGCGCAGCTTCGTCTGGCAGCCGACGAGATTCCAGAGCGTGCCGCTCTTGTCCTCGCGCCGGAGCTGCACGACCGCATGCGGGCGCCTGCCCGTGCGCGGATCGACGAGCCCGACCGGCTTCATCGGGCCGAAGGCGAGCGTCTCGCGCCCGCGCCGCGCCATCTCCTCGATCGGGAGGCATCCCTCGAAATAGAGCGCCTTCTCGAACGCGTGGAGCGGCACCGTCTCCGCCTCGAGCAGGGCCTCGACGAAGGCCCCGTACTGCTCGCGAGAGAGCGGCAGGTTCAGGTAGTCCCCCTCGCCCTCGCCCGTGTCGGCGTCATAGCGCGAGGCGCGGAACGCGATCTCGGGATCGATCGAGTCCGCGTAGAGCGTCGGGGAGATCGCGTCGTAGAAATACAGGTACGCCTCGCCCAGCTGCTCGGCGAGGTCCTGCGCCAGCTCCGAATCCGTGAGCGGCCCCGTCGCCAGGATCACGGGGCGCGCATCCGGAATCCGGGTCACCCTTTCCGCGCGCAGCGTGATGCGCGGCTCCGCGCGGATGGCGGCCGTGATCGCGCGGGAGAACTCGACCCGATCGACGGCGAGCGCCTTGCCGGCGGGAACGGCGGTCGCGTCGGCGATCCGCAGGACGAGCGAATCGAGGCGGCGCATCTCCTCCTTGAGCAGTCCGACGGCGTTGCCGAGGGTGTTCGCGCGAAAGGAGTTGCTGCACACGAGCTCGGCGAGGTCGGGCGAGCCATGCGCCGGCGACATCCGCTCGGGCTTCATCTCGTAGAGCTCCACCTGCACGCCCCGCTGCGCGAGCTGCCAGGCCGCCTCGCAGCCGGCGAGGCCGGCTCCGACGACGACGACGGGCTCGTTCCGCAGCTTGGGCGAATGGGTCAACGCACTCCTCTCCTGGGCAGCGACGGGATCCCGCGGACATCCGGACGTGGGAATCGGGACCGAACGCGCGCAGGTTAGCGAAGGCCGCGCTTCGGGCCGGAAGGACGGCTCCCGACGAGATGAATCCGCCCGTCGCGCTCCTCGACGATGCGTCCCGCGAGCTCGAGCTCGAGCAGCGCCGTCGCCAGCGGGCCCGGCGCGAGACCCGACTCGCGCAGCAGCCCGTCACGCGTCCGGGGACCGTCCGAGAGCAGGCGCCGCACGCGCTCCTCGATCCGGGGAGGCCCCGCAATCGCAGCGGCGTCCGCCGGATGCGGATCATCGGACGCATTCGGATCGCGAGACCGCTCGCGTATCGCCGCGGCGTCGAGGCCGAGATCCTCGAGCACGTCCCTCGCCGATCGAATCGCCCGGGCGCCCTCGCGCAGGAGCTGATTCGTCCCCGTCGCGAACGGCCCATCCACCGCGCCGGGCACGGCGAAGACCTCGCGGCCCTGGGCCA
>CAZFKD010000595.1:0-2738 GCA_964519695.1 uncultured Spirochaetaceae bacterium | reverse complement strand
AACGAGGTTCCGTTCCGGATCCTCGACGATTTCGCTTCCGAGCATCCGCGTTCCCACATTGCGAAGCTGCTTCCCCGTGCGAGCCAGTTCCAGACGCGCGCGGCAGACGACCCTGCTGGCATACCGCACGGCGTCCTCTCGCCCTGGATCACCTGGCCGACAGTGCACCGCGGGGTGGAGCATGCCCGCCACGGCGTGACGCACCTGGGCCAGGATCTCACGGAGGTCGATCGGCTCTTTCCTCCGATCTGGCGCCTGCTGACCGAAGCCGGAGTGCAGAGCGCTGTCTTCGGTGCGTTGCATACGCACCCGCTGCCGGAGAACGTAGAGCGCTACGCCTTCTACGTTCCGGATACCTTCGCGGCAACGGCGCAGTGTCACCCCGCGACGATCGCGCCTTTTCAGGCCTTCAATCTGCGGATGGCCCGCGCCTCGGCGCGCGTGGTCTCGGCGGGCATCGACTGGAGAGGAGGTTGGGGGGTCGCTAGGTCGTTGCCGGCACTCGGATTGCGACCTCGGACTTTGTTGCGAACGGCCGGGCAGCTCGCAGAGGAACGTCTGAGGCCGTGGCGCCGGGTTCGCCGCCGGACGTTCCAATCGGTGCTGGCGTTCGACGTGTTCTGGAACCAGCTCGTCCGGACGAGACCTCGATTCGCGACGTTCTTCAGCAACCATGTCGCGTCGGCGATGCACCGATACTGGGCTGCAACGTACCCGCAGGAGTACGAGCAGTTCGAGTTCGACAGCGAGTGGGTCTCCCGCTATCGAGACGAGATCGGCTTCTCGATGCGCGTTGCAGACCAGTGGATCGGCAGGCTCGTCGGCTGGGTCGAGACGATTCCCGGCGCCACTCTACTCGTGACGTCGAGCATGGGCCAGGCAGCTACAACGGCACGCCGGGTCATGACGCAGCTCTATGTGCGCGATGGCGCACGCCTGATGGCGGCGCTTGGATTGGCTCCTGAGGAGTGGCACCGCCAGCCCGCCATGGAGCCTGACTTCAACATCGCCGTTCGAGCGGGAACAGACGCGACGCTTCGACAACGCCTCGACGGACTCCAGATCGGAGGTCGGCCCGTCCGCTACGACGTCAAGGGTGAAGGCTTCTTCAGCATCATCTTCGGCCACGCCAACCTGGGAGACAAACCTGACGCGATCGAGCTCGACGGGGCCGTGCGGTCTCCCGAGTCACTCGGTCTCGTCAACACAGTGATCGAAGAACAGGGCGGGTCGACTGCCTTTCATATTCCCGAGGGTCACCTCCTTCTCTATGAGCCGAGCGAAGGACGGCGGCTCGACGCGACTCGCCAAGAAGTGTCTACGCTCGAGATCGCCCCGTTCGTGCTGCGTCGACTCGGCCTCCGCCCGCCGAGATACATGAAACCCGGGGGCACGCTTGCAGCTTTCGCCGCAACCACACATTGATTCTCGACGCCGATCCTCGGCGCGAAGCGCGCGGCCGGCGGTTACCTCGATTCGGAGGCCTCAGTGAAACGTTTCGTCGCCTTCGTGGCAGTTCAAGCAGTTCTTGTCATCGCGCTTACGGAGATCGGCGCACGAATCATAGATCCTGCGGGAATCTCGTACTATCCAGAGACGGCTCGCCTATTCGACGCAATGGTGATCGAGGAGCCGATCGGCTACCGCTTTCCGCCTGGAATGTCCGACACGTACTATGGCGTGTCAGTGCAGACCAACTCTCTCGGCATGAGAGATCGCGAGATTCCCCCATCCAAGGCAGTCGATGAGTTCCGGATCCTGATTCTGGGTGATTCGGTGGTATTCGGATACGGAGTCGAGTTCGAAGACTCGATCCCGTATCAACTCGAGCAGATCTTGAGCGAGGGGGCGTCTGGACGGCGGTGGTATCGGACTCTCAACATGGGAGTACCTTCCTACAACACGGAACAAGAGCTGATCCAGCTTCAGCAAACTGGGCTTGCGCTGGAGCCGGATCTCGTGGTGCTGGTGTTCGTCCGTAACGATATCGAAGAGAAGATGTGGGTGTTCGAGAAACGCTCCGGTTGGCTCTCGGATTTTGCGCAGAGGAGCTATGCGCTGAGTCTCGCGTTCGTGATCTACCGAAATGCTTTGCAAGCAATCGGAAGCGGTGATAGGCCGGGAGTCACCAGTGGGTACGCGGGCTACGAGGTCGGCAACGCGCGCTGGCTGGCTATCGACCGCTCATTGACGCAGATCCATCGAACTCTCAGGGGTGCCGGGATTCCGTTTCTGGTGGTGACAGACACTCCGCTCGAGGGAGCTCATGCCGATCTCTTGCGCAGCGTTGCTGAGCGAGAAGGCTTCCCGATCCGCGACATCGACCTCTATAGTGATCCTCGCTGGGCCGGGCAGCCGAGGTCGAGCCTTCGGAACTCACGGATCGATGGCCATTGCAATCGCGAGGGTTGCCGCGCGATGGCGACGCTTCTCCATGAGCGAATCGTCGAGCTAGCACTGCTGGACATACCACCGTTGGAATGAGGCTGCACAGGCCACCGTTGATCATCGCGAGGCGTGCGTTTCGAGGGGTCAAGGTGGTTCAATGCAGAGCTGGAGCGGGAACGGCGAGACCCGCTGTCGCTCTGCTGTCGGAGCGAAGATCAGCATGCTGAAACGTCTGGTCCGCTGGAACCGAGAGCTCTCGAGTCGACTCGAGCGGCGGTTTCCGTCGTTCTTCGACTACCCGTCGTATCACGAAGAGCTGATGCGCCGCATCCGCGCGTCGCTCGACAGGC
>CAZFKD010000594.1:0-2738 GCA_964519695.1 uncultured Spirochaetaceae bacterium | reverse complement strand
CTGGCTGCGCCTACGAAGTGGCAGTCTCTGGCCCTCGGTGCTGGCACACAGCCTGCACAACGCTGTTGCGGTGCTGGTCTGAGGCTGGGGGAGCCGGCAAGGTTCCGTCAAAGTCGAGCGGACTCGGTCGCGCGGGCTGTGCGGCCGAGTCGTAACGCGGCTCGACTGAGTGATTAGGGCTCCTCAGAGACCGATCACGATCGGATTCCCCGCCGAAACCGCTGGTCAGAACGGATCGCTGCCTAGCTGCCGCGTCGTGCGGCAGTGGCTTCTGGGGGACTGAGTCTCGAAAGCGACAGTCGTCAGGCGGCGGTCATCGCTAGTCCAGGTCGACGACGGCCGCAGAGGAGTTCGAACGCGCGGGTGATCCGAAGGCTGCAGGATCGGAGTGCTGCTGCGATGTTCGAAGCCCCGTTAAGTCGATGGACACTGATCGCGAGGTTGCGCATCGCGGCCATGACCCGCGGTCCCGACCCGGTGCGGACCCTTGAACGATCTTCGTCGAAGGTAACGTCTCTTACCCAATGCGCGCGGTTCTCGATGCACCAGTGACCGCGAACGGCGTCGGCAATCGCCTTCGCGCTCATGTCTTCCCATGGTACGCTGGTTATCGCGAACGTGAACTCGACTTCACCGAGCGATACGCCGTCGAGCGTGGAACGTGTGCGAGCGATGAGCAGCATCTGCTTCGCAGAGGGAAAACCTGGTAGCTCAGCATCCTCGGGAACGGCAAGTCGCCATAGACAACGCTCCTCACACCGACCATGGCCACGATCTCGCTCGACGTGGTCGGGCTGATCCATCGGCCACCGTTGCTCGACCAGCCGCCTCGCGAGAGTGGGTTGGTTGTCTTTCACAACGAGTATGTATTGCCCGTTTTTTTTACCACGGCGGCAGCCGTCGCCTGCTGGGTGTGCATCGCGTCCATGGTCACGAGCACCCCCTCGAGATGCATGGATTTGATCATGTCTTGCACCGCCGGTATTTCGTTCGATTTGTCTTTCGTTTGTGTCTGCGCGATCACGGCTCCTTCGCGATGCGTGAGCGCGGCGACAAGATGTACCTGTCCTTCGCGATTCTTGACGTGACTGCCTCGCAGTGTCTTGCCATCGATCGCGATCGCGTTTCCCTTGGCCGTCACCCCTTGCTCCTTCAGCCAAGCTCCGAGGATCCGATCCACGGCATCGCCATCGATCCCACTGATCGCGCGTCGAATGGTTGGCTCGCTCGGAGCCGTGTAGCGGCCGTTTCGTCCGCGAAGACAACCCAGCGACTTCAGCAGGTCTTGTGGCACCTCCGCGACCCACTGCGCGATCGCAGCGTAGTTGCGGCAACCGCCCAGGACCGCCGCGCATGCCAAAGTCATCAAGCCCGCGATCTTCCGGTAGCGACGCCCACGAGGTTTCCGTGGATCAATCAATTGTTCCAACGCTTCGTAGAGACCGCCTCGGCCGATTAGTTGCATTGATAACGCGTCCATACCTACTTCCTTCGCTATAGAATCCGGTAGCGGGCCCGGCTCCGTGAGCAGCTCACGCGCGCGACGCTGCAGCGGCCGAACAAATACACGCTTGATCACACCGTGCTCGTAGTACTTCCCGGAGTCACGCCCGAAACCCTTGGTTTCGCCAACCTCTGACCAGCCCGCTGCCCGGTAGCAAGTGCCGCGAAAGCGATCGCGCTCGACGAACGTCTCGGCGAGAACTACGGCGTGACCGAATGCAGTCTTCCAATCCGACGCAAGGCGTCGACAATTCAGAGCCAGCACACGCGACGCGAGGTGCGCTTGCCGACCTTCCGCAAGAACCAGAAAACGCGCATTGTTCGCAACAAGCTTCAACCGCCGCCACTGCACCCGAGCGGGCCATCCGATCCAACGATCTCGCGGCGAGCATTTGAATGACGCTGTGCTCCAGGCAAGTAGCGCCAGCCAACGACGACCATCCGTGGCGACGTATCTCAGCGCCTCTCCAACCAACGTCGCGCTGTGCAGGTAATGGTGTTCGATCAACAGACGGTCGAACTTAACTCGCTCGCCCGCGGAGATCGGCCGCACTACCACTCTGCGAAGTTTGATCTGTTGAACGAAACCGCTGCGCGGTAGCTGCCGCGGACCAAGCGGTCCCGGGTGTTCCGCGGTTCTCCATCCATCGTGAGTCCACGCCGAGGGCTTGCGTCCAGGCGAGTTCTGGAATCCAATGCTTGATGCTGGCCAGTGCTGGGGCCAGTGCTCGCGCTGACCGTCGTCGTCCGCCAGCGGCGAAGACGGCCTTCGGACACCGGACCGCTGACGATGAAACCTCGGCCCAGAGCGGTGGTGGCATCCCAGCCTCCGAACCAACATGCGACAGTATCGCGAAGGGTCCTGTGAGCCTGGCTGCCTGCACAACGCGCGTCGCTCCGAATCGCGAACGTGCTTCCCAGGCCGAACATCGTCGTGGTTGGTGACGATGACGGACGAGGTCTACCCCGCTCGGCACCTCCCGGATTGAATCCCCAATAACTCAACTTGCGTGCCACGCGGCTTCGTTCAACGCGCTTCTTGCCGGCATGGCGGCAACCGCTTCGACTCGCGCGGCTCCCACGCAGATCCTGCTCGCCTCGACGGCGGTCAACGATGACCCCGCCACGCCAGCAAGAACCCTATACGTTGAACCCTATACGTTACTTCGGGTGGAGGATTGTATATGTAAGGGCATGAAGAATCCGGTCTTTGGTGGTGTGTTCGGCGGGTCGGT
>CAZFKD010000593.1:0-2744 GCA_964519695.1 uncultured Spirochaetaceae bacterium | reverse complement strand
AGGCGCGCGCCTGATCGATCGGGAGGCCGACGAGGTCCAGCGTCGCGCGGACGTCGAGCCCGTCTTCCTGCTGCTTGATCCAGGCTGCGAGCGAGACCGAGCCCTCGTCGAGCATTGCTTCGATCGCGATCCGGCCCGGCGCGTCGTCGCCGGGCTGCGTGCGGATCGCGAGCTCGCGGGCCGAGAGATCCTCGATCCCGAATTCGAACGACTCGGGCTCGCCCCGCACGGTGTGGTCCCGTAGCAAGACCGATCCATTCCGCAGCGCGATCGCATTCGCGGCGAACGACCAGCCCGGCGTCTCGCCCGCGTCGCTCGCTTCGGGATCGGCCGTCGGCTCCGCGCCGGGCTGCGGCGGGACCGGCTTCGGTAGCAGGAGCCCCTCTTCGAAGCGATCGAGCCGCAACGCGAAGCCTTCGACCTCGAACTCCTCGATCTCGATCGTGCGCGTCAGCAGCGCGAGCCAGCTGATCTGGGTCCAGAGCCGCTCGGCCTCGAACAGGGCCGGCGCTCCGGTCGGCCGCTCGTCGACATGGACGGAGAAATCGTGGAGGGTCACCCCGCCCCGGAACAGCGAGAGGTCGAGGTCCGCGAGCTCGATGTGGCCGACGAGCGCTTCGTCCGCGCGGGCCACGAGGATCGGCCGAAGGGCGTAGGGGAGCACGGCCCGCCCGACGAGCATCAGCACCCCGAGGCCGATCAGGATCCGGTGGCGACGCGCGCGCACGAGCCGGGAGAAAAAGCCGGATTCCGGGCCGTCCATGACGGCGGAGAATAACCGGGATCCGCATCGCCGGGCGGTCGATCACGGGCTCGATCGGTCGAAAGCGTTCGTCGCGGGCCGAGGCCAGGGCCGACCGGCGCGGGGCGGGATCCGCTAGCGTCGAACGACGGGGCACGCCGAGCGATCGGTGGCATGATGAAGGGAAGGACGACGAATCGCGATGGCGAAGCGCGCGCTCGTGACCGGCGGAACGCGGGGGATCGGCAAGGCGATCGTTCGCGAGTTCGCAGCCGCCGGATTCGACGTCGCGTTCACGGGCCGAACCCTGCGCGAAGGCGAAGGCCGCGAGGAAGACGACGCGGGCCATCCGACGTCGCTGCCGGGGAGCCTCGAGACGACGCGCGCGATCGTCGAATCCGAAGGCCGCGAGGCGCTCCCGATCCAGCTCGACCTGCTCGAGCGGGCCTCGGTCGACGCCGCCATCGAGACGATCGGTGAGCGCTGGGGCCGGATCGACGTGCTCGTGAACAACGCGATGTACGAGCAGGGTCGCTATACGAACGCCTGGATCCGGGATACGCCGATGGCCGAATGGGCCGCGAAGATCCAGGCGAATTTCCTCGCGCCGCTCGCGTTCGTGAAGGCCTTCCTGCCGGGCATGATCGCGGCGCGCTCGGGCTGCATCATCAATCTCTCGACCCGCCACAACTACACGAAGCAGGCCGGTCCTCCCGGCGCGGGCGGTGCCGGCGTTTCCTACAACTGCTCGAAGGCCGCCCTCGGCAAGCTCGCCGACGGCATCGCCGCCGAGCACGGCGCCGACGGCGTGCTCGCCTTCGACCTCGATCCCGGTCCCGTCTGGACCGAGCGCGGCGAACGCCAGCACGCGCGAATCGGCTACCCGCGCGAGATCTTCTGCCCGACTCCGGTCCCCGCGAAGGCCGTCCTCTGGCTCGCGACCGATCCCGAGGCCGCCCGCTACAACGGCCAGCATTTCATGGCGCAGGAGTTCGTCCGCCAGCGGGGCCTCTTCCCCGACTGGGAGACGGCGCTTCCGATGAATCGGCGTTGGTCGCCGACGGCGATCCTCGACTGGCGCGAACGAACGAAGAAGCAGAACTGACCTTTCCGAACCAATACAAGTCCGAACGAATCAGGAGGATCCGATGGGCCGCTGGACCCGCACCGAGCTCGAAGACCAGGCACACCACTACCGCCTCACGGCGCGCAAATCCGCGACGACCGGCGACTGGAGCCACTGGGCGAACCTCTTCACCGAGGACGCGACCTACGTCGAGCATCATTTCGGCCGCTTCTGCGGCCGCGACGCGATCTACAAATGGATCAGCGCGATCACGATGCCCTATCCGATGAACCACATGATCTACTTCCCCTGGACCTGGCACGTCATCGACGAGGAACGGGGCTGGGTCATCTGCGAGCTGATGAACCGCATGAAGGATCCCGGCGACGGCTCGCTGCACGAGGAGCCGAACATCACGATCCTGCACTACGCGGGCGACGGGCTCTGGAAGTACGAAGAGGACGCCTACGACTGGCAGAACATGGCGCGCATGATCGCCGGCTGGCAGGCGGTCAAGGAGCGCTGCGAGAAGCTCGCGGAGCAGGGGCGCGATCCGCGCGACGAGCGCCACATTGCGGCGATCGAGGGCGTCGAGGTCAAGCGGTAGCGGGCAGTTCGAACGCGGTGCCAGGTGGCCCGGGCGAGCGGCGCGGGGTTCGTGGCTCGGACGTGCGCGTCGAGGATCGCCGGCGCGTACGGCGCTGTGCTGCGCGCACGTCCATTACATCTCACCCCGCACCGCTCGCCCGGGCCACTCGGGGCGGCTGTGCTGAACGGGCATCTCACGTCCTGCGTTTTGGGTGGGGTGGGTGCCGAGGTTCTCGGGCGATGCGGCACGTGATCGGGAGGTTCCTGTTCCTCTCGAAAGTCGTGGGCGCTTCTGCGCGGACTAGAAGAGATTCTCTTCGGTCTGGGAGAGGGGGATCAGGTAGAAGA
>CAZFKD010000592.1:0-2746 GCA_964519695.1 uncultured Spirochaetaceae bacterium | reverse complement strand
GATCGCCTCCTCGAGCATGGACTGATAGAGTTCGAAGCCGACCTCCTTGATGTGCCCCGACTGTTCGTCGCCGAGCAAGTTGCCGGCGCCGCGAATGTCGAGGTCGTGGGAGGCGAGCGAGAAGCCGGCGCCGAGCGTATCGAGGGATTGCAGCACCTTCAGTCGCTTGGTGGCACCCTCGGTCAATTTCTTGCCGGGCGGCGTCGTCAGATACGCATAGGCCCGCGTCTTCGCGCGCCCGACCCGGCCGCGCAGCTGGTAGAGCTGGGCGAGGCCGAGGGCGTCGGCGCGGTGGACGAGGATCGTATTGACGTTCGGCATGTCGATGCCGCTCTCGATGATCGTCGTGCAGAGCAGGACGTCCGCTTCGTGGCGCAGGAAGGCGTGGATGCGGTCCTCGAGCTGGTGCTCCTTCATCTGGCCGTGGGCGACCATGACGCGGGCCTCGGGCACGAGGCGAGACAGCGTCTCCTGCATCGCTTCGATCGTGCGCACGCGGTTGTGGAGGAAGAAGACCTGGCCGCCGCGGCGCATCTCGCGCAGGATCGCCTCGCGGATGAGGCCTTCGTCGAAGCGGCAGACCTGGGTGCGGATCGCGAGGCGGTCGACCGGCGGCGTCTCGATGACGGAGAGGTCGCGGATGCCGGTGAAGGCCATCTGGAGCGTGCGCGGGATCGGCGTCGCGGTCAGGGTCAGGACGTCGACGGTCTTCTTCAGCTTCTTGATGCGCTCTTTGTGGGCGACGCCGAAGCGCTGCTCCTCGTCGACGACGAGCAGGCCGAGATCCTTGAACTGGATGTTCTTCTGCAGGATGCGGTGGGTCGCGACGACGACGTCGACCTGGCCGGTCGCGAGGCCTTCGAGGGTCGCCTTCGACTCTTTGGGCGAGCAGAAGCGCGAGAGCATGTCGACCCGGATCGGGTAGGGCGCGAAGCGCTTCTGGAAGTTCTCGAAATGCTGCTGGCATAACACCGTCGTCGGCGTCAGGACGACGACCTGCTTGCCGTCCTGCGCGGCGCGGAAGGCCGCGCGGATCGCGACCTCCGTCTTGCCGTAGCCGACGTCGCCGCAGACGAGGCGGTCCATCGGCTTCGGCTCGTGCATGTCCGCGAGCACGTCGTCGATCGCCGCCATCTGGTCCGGCGTCTCCTCGTAGGCGAAGGCCGCCTCGAACTCCTCGAGCGCGGGGTCGCGGCCGGAGAAGCCGAAGCCCGGCGCGAGCGCGCGGGCGGCATGCAGCGAGAGCAGCTCGCCCGCCATGTCGCGCAGCGAGGCCTTGACCTTGCCCTTCGTCTTCTGCCAGGTCTCGCCGCCGAGCTTGTCGATGCGCGGCTGGACGCCGTCCGCCGCGCCGTAGCGCTGCACGCTCGCGAGCCGGTCGACGGGCAGGAAGAGCTTGTCGCCGCCGAGGTACTCGATCGCGAGCAGCTCGCTCCGCGTCCCGCCGGCAGCGAGCTCCTTGAGACCGCGGTAGATGCCGATGCCGTGGTCGACATGCACGAGGAAATCGCCGGGGGCGAGCTGGGCGATGCCGTCGAGCTTCTGGCCGTCGCGCCAGCCCGCCCGCGATCGGCGCCGCTCGCGCACGCCGAAGATCTCCTCGTCGCAGACGACCGCGAGCGCCTGATCCGCCCAGACGAAGCCCTCGCCGCCGACGTCGACGACGCGCAGCTCGAGCCGCCCGGGCAGCGACCAATGCCAGACCGGTCTCGGATCGGTCGCGACGGCGGCTTCGAGGCGATAGTCGGCGAGCAGATGCTTGAGGCGCTCCGCGCTCGAGAGCGAGCTGCAGGCGAGGACGACGCGCCAGCGTTCGGCGAGCCAGGCGCTGCAGCGCTCGGCGAGGGGGGCGAGCGCGCGTTCGTGGCTGCGGGTAGCGACGAGGGCGCGGCGAAGATCCTCGAGCGTCCCGGTCCGGGCGTGATGACGGCCTGCTTCCGCGGCGGACTCGACGAGCTCGAGGCGCTCGAGCCGGATCGCGCCCCGCGCGGCCAGGGCGTCGGCGACCTGCTCGGGCGAGAGCAGCAGACTCTCGAGGGCCACCGTGATCCGCTCGCCCTTCGCCGCCAGCCGGTTCGTCTCGATCTCGTCGAACAAGCGTACCAGGCGCGCGGCGCCCAGCTCCGGCTCCTCGATGAGCACGAGCGTGTCGTCCGGGAGATGCTCGAAGATCGTCTCGAGCTCGGGCTGGATCAGGGGCGCGAGCGACTCCGCGCCGGGCGGGATCGCGCCGCGCAGCAGCGAGTCGACGAGCGCATCGACGTGGGCTGCGGGGATCGCCTGCTCGGCGGCCGCCGCGCGAATCGCGGCCGCGCGTTCGACGATTTCGTCGCGTTCGAAGAGCAGCTCGCGCGGCGGCGGCAGCAGCGCCAGCGCGCGTTTCGTCTGCGAGCGCTGGCTCGCCGGGTCGAAGCTCCGGATCGAATCGACCTGATCGCCCCAGAGCTCGATGCGCAGCGGCTTGTCGAGATGCGGGGGGAAGACGTCGAGGATGTCGCCGCGGACGGCGACCTCGCCCGGCTCCTCGACGAGCGCCATGCGCTGATAGCCGATGCCGACGAGGCGGGCGACGAGGGCATCGCGATCGACGGATTCGCCGATCGCGATGCGCACGGTGGCGGCGCGCAGGAGTCGGCGCGAGGGCACACGCAGCGAGAGCGCCGAGGCCGGGGCGACGACGATCGGCGGATGGCTGTCGGATTCGCTCGACTCCGGCGTCTCCGTCGTCGCCGCCCCGGCCGCCGCG
>CAZFKD010000591.1:785-2748 GCA_964519695.1 uncultured Spirochaetaceae bacterium | reverse complement strand
CGTCGAGGCTGCGCGCCGTCCGATCCACGGACGGCCTAACGATCGTCGCGGGGTCGGCGGGCGAGCAGGGTGAGCCCGAGCCCGATCAGCACGGCATGCCCCGGCTCCGGGATCGTGACGAGGTCGTCGATCGCGAAATAAACGGGGGTGTTGATCCCGAACGCGCCGACGTCGCTCGACTCGAAGCCGAAGCGCAGTGCGCGCACGGCGCCGAGCCCCGACAGGTCGAGGAAGACCCACTCGTCGAGGATGTAGTCCTCGGCCGAATCCGCGAAGCGGAAGTCGGCAAGGAAGAGCTCGGCCGTCCCGGTCGATCCGCCGAACGCGTCGATCCCCTCGACGATCAGCTTGAAGAAGTCGGGATCGCTCCCGGTCTCACCGCCGAAGCGCTTCGCGAAGGCGTCGCCATCCCGCATCGAGAGGGCTGCATAGGTCGTGTTCGTGAACCAGGCGCCCTGCACGATCTCTGCGGTCGTCAGCTCGAGCCGCGCATCGAAGAAGCCGATGCCGAAGCCCGCGCTCCCGCCGACGCCTGCGCCCGTGATGTTGCTGAACTGGTTGCCGAAGCCCGGCGTCGTCGTGTCGGTCGTCGTCGAGGCCGCGAAGCCCGTGAACGAGCCGAACGTCGCTTCGTAGTGGTTCTCGAAGAAGATTCCGCCGCTCGTGAAGCCGCCCGAGAGCGTCGATCCGTCCAGGACGGAGCCGGGGGCGAGCCCGAGATCGTCGAACGTCGCGGTCAGCGCCGCGGCACGTCACTTCATCTCGCGCTACTTCCCGGGGGAAACGGCCGCGGTCGGCGCCGGCGGGCGGCGCTGGCGGCGCCGCCGCCGAGCGCGAGGCCGGCGAGGCCGGCGATCAGCCCCTGCGCGGTCTCCGGCTCGAAGACGTAGAGCGCTCCGACGGCTTCGAGATCGAATCCGCCCGAGGCGAACGCGGTCGGATAGGGGTCGTAGATCGGTCGTCCTTCGCCGTCGACGAATGAGCCGTCGCCGATCACGTCGACGACGCGCACATAACGAATGTCGAGCAGGTCGACGGCACCCGACAGGACGAGCGGATCGCCAGCGACGGCTTCGAGATCGAAGCCCGTGCCGAAGCCGAGCGCGTGGCGACCGGCGAGCCCGTGGTAGTCGGTCGGATCGAGCGGGTCGAAGGCGGCGACCGGAAACGAGTTGAGCGTCGTCGCCGGAAAGCGGGCGAAGTCGAGGCCGTTCGTCCCGACCTCGACGAAGGCGAGCTCGGCGAACAGGCCATCGAGGAATCCGAAGCCGTTCTCGAAGACGGCGAGGTCGTCGCCGGGGCCGTTGTGGATGCCTTGCGCGAAATAGAGCGTGGCCGAGCCGCCGTCTCCGAGAGCGACGACGTCCAGCGAGTTGGCCGTCGCGGGCCCGGTCGCGGCTTCGGGCTCGCCGAAGCTGGCACTGCCCGCATCCGGATCGGCGATGTCGAGGGGGCCGCGAACCAGCTCGACGACGGCGTCCGCCCAGGCGGTCATGTCGTTCGCGGGATGTCCTTCGTCGGTGTAGGGCCCTGCCAGAGCGGCCGGTGCGCTCAGCATGAACAGGAGCAGGCCGAGGAGGGAAGTGGGTTCGAGCAGGGAACGGAGCCGGAAGCGGGCAGGGAAATCCATTGCGAATCCTCTCGGGTGCCGTCTCCGGGCACCCGGGGCCGGCCACTGGCGGCCGGACCCGTCGAGGACGATCGCGACGACGACTCTCGGAATTCCGATCGGAACGCAAGGGGCGAGTGGGGTTGGACGGGCCGGTCTACGGAGGCAGGACACCCGAGGCGCCCGCGCCGGAAGACACGCCCGTCGAGCCCTACGCCCTCTGCTCCCGAGAGTCGTAGCGCCGCTGGAGGGTCGGTCTTCTGGCTCCCGGATCCTCCGAGACTGCACGCCTTCCCAGCGCCTGAAAGCGCCAGTGGCTCGTGTGCAGCTCATCCCCGGTCACAGCGACGGGCT
>CAZFKD010000591.1:0-775 GCA_964519695.1 uncultured Spirochaetaceae bacterium | reverse complement strand
GGATTCACACCGGCTTCCCGCTGGCTCGGAACTCGCTCCCGGATTTGCGCACGATCTGCGTTCGTCCCGGCTCTTCGTCCCGAACCAGTTCCGATCGTCCGAATCTCCTCGCGGCGCACGGCACGCGAAGCATCGATCGTTCGGAATCACCCTCCATCGTCGGTTGTTTTCGTTCGAGTAGCCCAGCGCCCCGGCCCCTGCAAGCAAGCCCCCGCGCCGGTCGCGCCCCGCAACGCGCTTCGCAGTGCGCAGCAATCTGCGGTGTCGCCGGCCTTCGGCGCGCGCGGGACCGGAGGGAAATGCTCAATCGGATCGACGGCTTGCCGAAACGATCTCCGATGGCACGGGGCTTGCGATTACCTGCTCGGGACACGCGGCGGCGCTTGCCCGGAAATTCCAGAAACGCCGCGCGAGAGCCGCGGAGAGCAGCGCCGGACGAACGGGCCGGCGGGGAAGCGAACGATGACCGAACTCGAACGAAGATCCGCAGGAGAATCGACGCGTGATCGCGCTGCATCCGATGCGGACTGCGCGCTCGCTGCACGCTCCCGCTCCGCCGGCTTCACGCTCATCGAAATCATGATCGCCGTCGCGATCATCGGCGTCGTCAGCGCCCTGACACTCCCGAATGTCTCCCGCTATCTCGAGAACGGCCGCGGAAGAGCGGCGGCGAAATCCGTGGCGTCGAAGCCCTGCTGCGCTGGTCGCACGCGGAACTGGGCCAGGTCAGCCCGGCCCGCTTCATTCCGGTGGCCGAGGCAAGCGGCCTGATCAT
>CAZFKD010000590.1:0-2751 GCA_964519695.1 uncultured Spirochaetaceae bacterium | reverse complement strand
CGCCTGTCATTGGTGCCACGTCATGGAGCGCGAGTCCTTCGAGGACGCGGCGATCGCGGCGCGCCTCTGCGCCGAGTTCGTCTGCATCAAGGTCGACCGCGAGGAGCGACCCGACGTCGACCAGATCTACATGGACGCGGCCCTGAAGCTCAATGGTCATGGCGGCTGGCCTCTCAACGCGTTCTGCACCCCCGATGGACGCCCGTTCTTCGTCGGCACCTATTTCCCGCCCGTGCGCCGCGGCAGCTCGGCGAGCTTTCCCGAGCTGATCGAGGCGGTCGTCGACGCCTGGCGCGCTCGGCGCTCCGAGGTCGAGGAGAACGCCTCGCAGATCGCGGCCGCGCTCGCGGCGAGGCCGGAGGGCGAGACGGATCTCGTCCCGGGAATCGAAACGGTCGTCGGCGCGGCGCGGCTCCTGATGCGCGGAGCCGATCGCGTCCATGGCGGATTCGGCGCAGCGCCGAAATTCCCGACACCGGCGAATCTCGAGCTGCTCGTGACCGCGCTCGACTTCCTGCCCCCCGGCGAGGCAACGGACGTCGCCCGCTTCCTGACCCTCACCGCTCGCGAGATGGCGCGGCGCGGCCTCTTCGACCAGCTCGGCGGCGGCTTCCACCGCTACTGCGTCGACGCGAGCTGGACGATCCCCCATTTCGAGAAGATGCTCTACGACCAGGGGCAGCTCCTGTCCTTCTACGCGGAGATGGCGCGGCGCAGCCATGCGGCGGCCGATTTCGTCTGGCCCATCCAGGAGACCGCGAGCTACCTGCGGCGCGAGATGGCCGGCGCGGAGGGCGCCTATCACGCGAGCCAGGACGCCGACAGCGAAGGCGTAGAAGGTCGTCATTTCGTCTGGACGCCGGCACAGATCGAGGCCGTGCTCGGCGACGACGCGGCGGCGTTCTGCACGGTCTACGGCGTGCGGGCGAAGGGCAACTTCGAGGACGGCACGACCCATCTCGTCGACGAAGCCCGCGCGCCCCGAAGCCAGCAGGCGGACGCGCGCGCCCGGCTGCTCGACGCGCGCCGACGGCGGACGCCGCCCGCCACCGACCCGAAGTACGTCGCCGCCTGGAACGGCTACGTCGTCTCGGGCCTCGCGCGGGCATCGAGCGTGCTCGGCGATCCGCGTCTGCGAGACGATGCGACGCGCGCTGCGGATTTCGTGCTCGGTCGGATGATCGAGGGCGGCCGCCTCCTGCGCGTCCACGACGCGGGCCGCGCGCATGTCGAAGCCTTCCTCGACGATCATGCGGCGATGCTCGCCGCCTGTCTCGATCTGCAGCGTGCCGGCGCCGGAGACCGTTTCCTCGCCGCCGCCGTCTGGCTCGCCGGCGAGATCATGAATCGCTTCGCCGATCGCCGGACCGGAGCGCTCTACCTCACGCCCGCCGACGGCGAGCACGCGGGACGACCGCTGATCCATCGCCCCAGGCCCGACCCCGACGGCGCGACTCCGGATGCCGCCGGCCTCGCGCTGCTCGGGCTCGCCCGACTGGCCGCCCTCGCCGATGCGCGTGAGATCGACGCCTTCGTCGCCCGCTCGCTCGCCGAATCCGCTCTGCTGCTCGAGCGCGCGCCCCAGGCGTTTCCGACCCTGCTGCGCGCCATCGCGCTTCGCAGTCGGGGTCTCGCCGTCGCCGTCGTGATCGGCGAGCCTGGGAACGCCGGGACCGAAGCGCTCGCCGAGCGGGCTCGGCGCGTGCTGCGGCCCGAGGATGCGGTGATCGTCGCAGCGCCGGGGGCGGGTCCTCCGACGGGCGTTTGCGCGGATTGGCTCGTCGGCCGCGAGGCCCGGGAGGGCCGTGCGACCGCCTATCTCTGCCGCGGCACGATCTGTTCGTTGCCCGTTCAGTCTCCCTCGGAGCTGGTGGCCGAGCTGATTCCCGGCGCATGATGGAAGGCGCTCGATCCGGCGAGGCCGCTCGAGCGAGGATGGACGACCGACCGAGGAGCGACGCCCGATGACGTCGAAACGCGACGAAGACAAGTACGGGACCGGTTTCGACGACGGTCTCGAGCCGCTCGTGCCCCTCGACCTCGGGCGGCTCGACTCCGTCAGCGCCCTCGTCTCGGCGATGTCGAACACGGCTTTCGGCGGGCGGCGGCTCGGCGAAGCCGCTGCGGCGCTCGAGGCGATGGTGCGCGACGAGAGCTGCTTCCGCGTCGTCACGATCTCGGGGGCGATGACGATCGCGAAGCAGGGCCTCGTGCTCTGCGAGATGATCGACCGCGGCTGGGTCCAGGCCGTCGTCGCGACGGGTGCGCTCATGACCCACGGCGTCGTGGAAGGCGCCGGCATGACGCATTTCAAGCACCGGCCGACGATGAGCGACAAACAGCTCTTCGAGCGCGGCTACAACCGCGTCTACGACACCATCGAGCTCGAGCGGAACCTCGACAGCACCGAGGCGATCCTCGACGCCGTGCTCTCGAAGGTCGAGCCCGGCACGATGCTCTGCAGTCATTCGCTGTTGACCCGCATCGGCCAGATGCTCGACCAGCACGCCACGGGCCGCGCGATCCTGCGCAGCGCCGTGAACCGGGACGTCCCCGTCTACGTGCCGGCCTTCACGGATTGCGAGCTCGGCCTCGACTTCGCGATCCACAACCGCCGGCTGCGCATGACGGGCCAGACGCCCTTCGGCTTCGATCCGTTCCTCGACCTCGAGGATTTCGCGGCCCGGGTCCGTTCCCACGAGACGCTCGGCATCTTCACGATCGGCGGCGGCGTTCCGCGCAACTGGGCCC
>CAZFKD010000589.1:0-2756 GCA_964519695.1 uncultured Spirochaetaceae bacterium | reverse complement strand
ATCGCCGAGGCGCCGGTCGCGGCCGCGGCCGGCGGAGAATCTTCGGCTTGAGTCCGCGCAGCCTCTACGTCGACATCGACGACGTCCTCTCGGCGACGATCGAGCGGCTCGTCGATCTGCTCCACGAGCTCCACGATCGCCGCGTCGAGATCGAGCACGTGCGCGACTTCGATCTCGCGCGCCCCTTCGGCCTCGACGCCGAGGGCATCCGCCGCTTCATGCACGTCGCCCATCGCGACGACGTCATCGAATCGATCGCGCCCCACGCCGATGCCGCCCCGGTCCTTGCGCGCTGGAAGGCCGCCGGCCATTCGATCACCCTCGTGACCGGCCGCCCGCCGACGACGACCCGGGCCTCGCGCCGCTGGCTCGAGACCCACGGCGTGCCCCACGACGCGCTGCATCATCTCGATAAATGGGGGCGCCCGGACTGGAACGACGGGGGTCTGCCGGCCCTGCGCTTCGAGGATCTGCCCGCCTTCGGCTTCGAGCTCGCCGTCGAGGACAGTCTCTCGACCGCGGTCCGCCTCGTCGAGGATCTCGATCTGCCCGTCGCGCTGATGGACCGGCCCTGGAATCGCGAGGTCGGCCACCTCCCGAGCCGCATCCGCGACCGGCTCGTCCGCTGCCGCGACTGGCAGGACGTCGCCCGGCTGCTCGATCCGGGCTGACGGCTTGCGCATTGCGAAATCGGGCGGCCTGAAAGAGCATGCGGATCCGCACCGACGGGAGAAATCAGGATGACGAGAGCGGGCATGCCCTTCGAGCAGGCCGTGGCGACGCTGACCGGGCCCGGCGGTCCCTTCGAGCTGGTGAACGAGCCGGTGCAGGGCGTTTCGATGCCCGTCTTCAAGAATCGCTTCCGCTCGCTGCGGGATCTGCTGGCGCGCTCGGTGCAATTCGGGGACGCGGAGCTCGCGGTCTGGGATTCGGGCCCGCGCTGGACCTTCCGCGAGCATGAACGCCTCGTCGCCTCGGTCGCGGCGGCGCTGCGCGCGAAGCATGGGATCGGGCCCGGGAGCCGGGTCGCGATCCTCGGCGCGAACAGCCCCGAATGGGTCCTCACGGCCTGGGCGACGCTGACCCTCGGCGGCACGGTCGTCGCGATGAACGGCTGGTGGCAGGGCGACGAGATCCGCTACGGCCTCGAGCTCGGCGAGCCCGATCTGCTCGTCGCCGACGGCGCCCGCCTCGCGCGCCTCGAAGGCCGCTCGTCCGGTGTCGAGACGATCTCCATGGAGGAAGGCTTCGCCGACTATCTCGCCTTCGATCGCAGCGCGAAGCTCGCCGATCATCCGATCGGCGAAGACGATCTCGCCGCGATCATGTTCACGAGCGGAACGACCGGCCGGCCGAAGGGCGCGATGATCTCCCATCGCAACTTCATCGCCTTCCTGATGCTCTCGTTCCTGAACGGCGCCGTCCGCGGGCTCACGCATCCGCCGGCCGAGGCCGCGGCCGGGCCCCCGGTCTCGATCATGTCGAGCCCGCTCTTCCACGTCTCGGGCTTCCAGGCCGGCGCGCTGATGGGGCCGGCGACGGGCATGAAGCTCGTCTGGACGACCGGCCGCTTCGATCCGAAGAAGATCATGCAGCTGACGCTCGCCGAGGGCGTGACGCGCTGGGGCGGCATCACGACGCAGCTCTGGCGCCTCGTCGAGCATCCCGAGTTCGAGCCCGAGCAGTTCCGCCAGATCCGCTCGACCGGCGGCGGCGGCTCCGCCTTCTCGCCCGATCTGCAGCGCACGCTGCGCGAGAAGCTCCCGCAGGCCGCCGGCGACTTCAACGTCGGCTACGGGCTGACCGAATGCGGCGGCCTCTGCTCGATGGCGAGCGCCGAGATGCTGGAAGCCCATCCCGATACGGCGGGCCGCACGATCCCGGGCAACGAGGTCGCGATCTTCGACGACGCGGGGCAGCGCCTCGGCGAGCACGAAGAGGGCAACATCTGTGTGCGCGGACCGAACGTCATGCTCGGCTACTGGCGCAATCCCAAGGCGAGCGAGGAAGCGTTCTTCCCCGGCGGCTGGCTGCGCACCGGCGACATCGGCCGGATCTCGAACGGCCTGCTCTTCCTCGCCTCGCGCAAGCGCGATCTCATCATCCGCGGCGGCGAGAACATCTATCCGCTCGAGATCGAGAACCGGATCGAGGACCACCCCGGCGTCCAGGAGGTCGCCGTCGTCGGCGTCGACCACCGCGAGCTCGGCCAGGAGGTGAAGGCCGTCGTCGTGCCGAAGCCCGGCGCGCAGCTCTCGGCGAAGGTGATCCAGGACTGGGCCCGCCAGACGCTCGCCTACTACAAGGTCCCGACCCACGTCGAGATCCGCAGCGAGCCGCTGCCGCGCAACGCGACGGGCAAGGTTCTGAAGGCGGTGCTCACCGGCGACGCCGAGAACACCTTCAAAGAAGAATAGTCGGGCGCGCAGAACGATCGTCGGCGACGGCTCCGAGCGGGCCGAACGCTTCGGACGATTTCAGCAGGGAGATCATCGAAATGGGCAAGGGACCGCTTTCCGGCATCCGGGTTCTCGAGATCGCGGGCATCGGCCCGGGACCGTTCTGCGGCATGATGCTCGCCGACATGGGGGCCGACGTCGTCCGCATCGATCGCGCGAGCCAGGGCCGGGACATGGGCCGCGCGCCGATCGACGTGCTCGCCCGCGGCCGCCGCAGCGTCGCCGTCGATCTCAAGTCGCCGCAGGGCGTCGAGGTCGTCTTGCGGCTCGTCGAGCAGGCCGACGTCCTGCTCGAGG
>CAZFKD010000588.1:0-2772 GCA_964519695.1 uncultured Spirochaetaceae bacterium | reverse complement strand
GGCTGGGCGGACGAGCTGCTCGCGCGCTCGCTGGCGGCGCTGCCCGGCGTCGGTCCGAAACGGGCCGAGGCCTTCGCGCGGCGCGGGCTCGAGCAGATCTCGGACCTGCTCTTCCGGCTGCCAGCCGACTACGAGGACCGGCGGCGGATCAGCGCCGTCGCCGATCTCGTGGTCGGCCGTAGCGCCAGCTTCGTCGCGGAGGTCAAGGTCGTCGATTGGGTCAGCCTGCGCCGGGGCGGGCGCTTCACGCGCTTTTTTCAGGCCGTCGTGGGCGACGACCACGCGATCGTGACGCTCAAATGGTTTCGGGGCGGGGAGTCGATCGCGGGGCAGCTCGTGAAGGGGCGCCGCGTGCTCGTGAGCGGCGAGGTGCGCCGCTATCGCTTCTCGAAGGAGCTGATCCACCCCGAGATCGATTTGCTCGGCGCGAAGGCGTCGGTGCCGTCCTTGCCGAAGACCTCGGACCCCGGCGATCCGTCGCCCGGAGACGAGTCGCGATCCGGTGCGCCGCTGACGCGCCGCGGACCCGATCTGCAGGCGCCCGGCGTCGCCGCCGACGTCGATGATCTCGGGCGGATCGTCCCGGTCTATTCGGCGCCAGAGGGGATGAATCCGCGGACGCTGCGGCGCCTGATCGGCCAGGCCGTCGACACCCACGCGGATCTCGTCGAGGGTCATCTGCCCGAGGCGCTGGTCGCCGAGCGAAGGCTCCCCGACGTGCCCTCGGCCCTGCGCGCGCTGCACCGCCCCGGTGCCGAGACCGACGTCGAGCGCCATGCGGCCTTCGCCTCGCCGGCGCACGACCGGCTCGTGCTCGAGGAGCTCTATCTGCTCGAGCTCGGGCTCGCGATGCGGCGCGCGCGCGTCGCCCGCCAGCCCGGGGTCGCGATCGATGCGACCCGGCCCGAATCCCGCGACGCCGCGAAGACGCTGCCCTATCGGCTGACTCAGGCGCAGCGTCGGGTCATGCGCGAGATCCTCGAGGATCTCGCGAGGCCGCATCCGATGAATCGCCTCGTCCAGGGCGACGTCGGCAGCGGCAAGACCGTCGTCGCGCTGCTCGCGGCGATCGCGGTCGCCGCCTGCGGTGGGCAGACGGCGTTGATGGCGCCGACGGAGCTGCTTGCCGAGCAGCATTTCCGCACGCTGACGGGCCTGGTCGCGTCGCTCGGCGCTTCGGCGAAGCTGCGCGTCGGGCTGCTGACCGCCTCGCTGCCGCGGGCCGAGATCCGCGCCGTGCGCGGGCTGCTCGCGATGGGCGAGATCGATCTCGTCGTCGGGACCCACGCGCTGGTCCAGGGCGACATCCAGTTCCGGGAGCTCGTTCTGGGCATCGTCGACGAGCAGCACCGCTTCGGCGTCCTGCAGCGCGCGGCGCTCTCGGCGATCCGGCCCGACGGCCGCTTTCCCCATCGGCTCGTGATGACGGCGACGCCGATCCCGCGCAGCCTCGCGCTCTCGCTCTACGGCGAGCTCGACGTCTCCGTGATCGACGAGCTCCCGCCCGGTCGCCAGCCGATCGAGACGATCCTGCTGCGCTCGGGCGAGGGGCAGCGCGTGATGGAGCTCGTGCAGGCGACGCTCGCGCGGGGCGAGCAGGTCTACGTCGTCTACCCGCTCGTCGAAGAGAGCGAGAAGATCGATCTGCGCTCCGCGATCGACTCGGCGGAGCAGATCGGACGCAGCTTTCCGCAGGCGCGCGTCGATCTCGTCCACGGCCGGCTCGAGGCCGGCGAGCGCCAGGCCGCGATGGAACGCTTCGCCAGGGGGGAGACGCAGATCCTGGTCGCGACGACCGTGATCGAGGTCGGCGTCGACGTGCCGAACGCGAGCCTCATGGTGATCGAGCACGCGGAGCGCTTCGGTCTCGCCCAGCTGCACCAGCTGCGCGGCCGGGTCGGCCGCGGCGAGCGCCGCGGGCGCTGCGTACTGGTGGCGCGCGGAAGCAACGCGAAGAGCGAAGCGCGGCTCGCGGCGATGATCGAGACGACCGACGGCTTCCGGATCGCCGACGCGGATCTCGAGATCCGCGGGCCCGGGGATTTTCTCGGGACACGCCAGAGCGGCCATGTCCCCGAGCTCCGGATCGCCGACCTGCTGCGCGACGGCAAGCTCGTCGCCGTCGCCCGGCAGGCCGCGCGTGCGCTGGTCGACCGTGATCCACGGCTCGCGAGCGTCCCGGGGACGCGCCGGGCCGTTCGCGCGCGCTGGGGCAAGCGGATCGATCTGTCCTCCGTCGGCTGAGAGGCTGAGAGGCTGAGATGCTGAAAGGTCGTGAGTGTGTAGGGGAGCGGTGCCCCGGATCGGCGCCGGCTTGACGGGCTCCGATCTCTCGCCTAATCAAAGAGGCATGCGAAGGTCCGGAACCCTCATCGTCTTGCGCGCGTCGAGTGCCGGGTGGCTGCTCGACGGTCTGGCTCTGCGCCTCCTCCTTAGCGAGGCGGGCGGGGACTAGCGCGCAATCCGATCGGTTCGGACGACGAAAGCCCCCTCCCGCCTGGCAGACAGCGGGAGGGGGCTTTCGTCGTTTTCGGGTCCCGGATCGGGGATTCGGACGGCGAGCCCGCCCGCCGTCCGCCAGCGGGGCGTTCGGGGCGGGAGGCTCGAGATGGAGACGAAGGAAAGGCGGGCGCCGGGCGCCCGTTGGCTGCAGGCTTGCCCGGACGAGGCGAGCCCGGGGAGCGGCGAGATCCGGCGTTCCCTCGCCCGAGCTCGCGCGGGCGGACGGCCCGGGGTGATCACCCCCAGACCGCAGCCGGTGTTCGGTCTACG
>CAZFKD010000587.1:0-2776 GCA_964519695.1 uncultured Spirochaetaceae bacterium | reverse complement strand
TCCCAGAGCGGTCGCTGTCGATCGAGACGGCGCGAGAGGATCCGGCCGGCGATCTCACGCAGCTGATCGCGCGTTCCCGGCGCGGGCAGGGCGATATGGCGGATGTGGTAGCCGAGATCGAAATGGCGATCGTCGACCCAGGTCGGCCAGTTCTCGATCGGGATCCAGGCGAGCTTCTGGCGATAGCGCGGGATCCAGTGGAGGATCGCGTCGATCGCGGCCTGGAAGCGGGCGATGTCGATGCCGCCGTCGGGCTTGCGGAGCGCCTTCGCCTCGAGGATGCCGATCGCGCTGACGTGCATCGGCGCATTCTCGTTCTCGGCGAGCAGGAAGCTGTAGTCCTGGGCGGAGAGTCGTTCGTACGCATAACGGGGCATGGGGGCGGCCTCCGATTGCACAGGAGAGCAAGACTCGTGCCCGACTGGGCAGACGGACGCTCGCCTCTCTTGCGGCGCGAGGTCGTCGGGAAGTGCCTCGGCGCCAGGCAGGCTGCTGCAAATGCGGGCGGGCGCGAAGCGGCTCGGGGCGTCGGCTGCATCGATGCGTCGCACGGGTCCCACGCCTACAATCGGCCCGTGCCGGCGGTCGGCGAGTCGGCCCCACGTTTCCATGAGGCGATTGAATCCGTGACCGCCCCTCGCCCGAACCCCGCCGCCGATGCCCGGGCCCAGCGCCTCGTCCTGACGGCCCTGCTGCTCTCGGGGACGGCGTCGATCGTCAACCAGGTCGTCTGGCAGCGCGCGCTGAAGCTCTTCCTCGGCGGCAGCGAGGCGATCAGCGCGATGATCGTCGTGCTCGTCTTCATGCTCGGGCTCGGCCTCGGGTCGGGGCTCGCCGGCCTGCGCGCCGCGCGCATCCGGGATCCGCTACGCGCCTTCGGGCTGGTCGAGATCGCGCTCTTCGCCGTCAACGCCGGCATCGCCGCGCTCCTCGCGCTGGACCTCGGGGAGAGCCTCCATGCGGCGCAGCGCCTCGCTCTGTCGTTCGCCGTTCCGCTGCGCCTCGTCTACGCGATCGGGGCGCTCGTCCTGCTGCTGCCGCCGACCCTGCTGATGGGCGCGACCCTCCCGCTCGCCGCCGAGGCTTCGCAGCGCCAGCTGGGGGCCGCCGAATCGCGCTGGATCACGATCCTGCTCGTCCTGAATACCGTCGGCGCCTGCCTGGGCGCGATCGGCAGCTCCTTCTATCTATTGCCCTACCACGGACAGCGCGTCTCGCTCGCGACGGCGGCGCTCTTCAACCTCGCGGCCGGGGCGGTCGTCCTCGTGCTCGTCTTCGCGCGCCGCGGGGACCGGGCGGAGGCCGGCGCACCGGGGGACAAGCCGATCGCTCGCGTGGCCGCGGTTGCGGGCGCTGGTGCGGGCGCGCAGGCGGGACCGGATGCGCCGCCGATCGGGAATTCGCTTACGTCGCCTCGCGCCGCCGCGACCGCGCCGCCGCGTGCCGGTCGCAAGGCGCTGACGCGCGAGGAAGGCCTCGGCTTCGTGCTCGGATTCCTCTCGCTCGGTTACGAGATGTACCTGCTGCGCCTCGTCTCCCTCGCCCACGAGCCGCGCCCCTACACCTTCGCCTTCACCCTTCTCTTCTTCCTGCTCTTCTGGACCCTCGGCGTCTGGCTCGCCGGCCGCATGGCCGATCGCTCGGCCGGCATCCTCGCCGCCGGCGCGGTCGTCGTCGCGCTCATGCCGGTGCTCTACGGCGTCGACCGCTTCCAGGTCCATTTCGTGCTCTACCGCGGCGGCCTGCTCTATTTCCTGCCCTGCCTCTGCTTCGGCGCGATGTATGGCCGGCTCGTCTCGCGCGCGGCGATCGACTGGGGCCGCGACGTCGGCCGCTTCTACGCGCTCAATACCCTCGGCTCCTGTCTCGGCATCCTCTTCTTCACCCTCGTCGGCTACGAGATCCCCCACGACCTGAACGCCGTCCTGATCTCGCTCGGGCTGCTCGGCGTCCTGCTCGAGGTCGTGCTTGGCGAGCGGCGGCGCGCCGACGTGAACGGCTCGGCCGTCGGGCCGCGGGGCTTCCAGCTCGCGATCGGCGTCAGCGCCCTCGCGCTGCTCGTGTTCGGGCTCTCGCGACCCTACTCCGAGTCGGATCGCACGCGCACCTTCTGGGGGCGCGACGGCGTCGTCGAAATCCGCCGTGACGGCAGCATCTGGATCGACGGCCTCTGGCATTCCCATCTCTCGAACGGCAAGAACCACATCGGGAACCCCTACAACTGGATGATGGCCGTCGCCGGCGTCCTCGCCCATCAGGGCGCGCCGATCTCCGACGCGCTCGTCGTCGGCAACGGCATCGGGATCACCGCCGTGACCCTGACGAAGATCGAAGGCCTCGAAGTCGACGCCTACGAGATCAACCGGACCCTCGAGAAGCTCCTCGAGCTCGAGCCCGCGCGCACGCTCCATTCCGCGACCCATCCCCGCATCCGGATCCGCTGGCAGGACGGCCGCAGCGGCCTCGCGCTCGATCCGAAGACGTACGACCTCATCATCTCCGCGCCGCTCCATCTCCGCGCCGCCGGCAGCAGCAACCTGCTCTCGCGCGAATATCTCGAGCTCGTGCGGAGCCGCCTGAAGCCCGACGGCGTCGTCGTGCTCTACTCGCAGGAGGGGCGGCCGGAGCAGGCCGAGATCATCCGCGCGACGGTCCGATCCGTCTTCTCCCATACCGTCACCTTCCTCGAAGGCGTGATCACGGTCGCCTCCGATACCCCGATCGAGATCTCGCAGGAGCGCCTGCGCGAACGGCTCGAACGCGCGGATCCGCTCTA
>CAZFKD010000586.1:0-2784 GCA_964519695.1 uncultured Spirochaetaceae bacterium | reverse complement strand
TTCCATCTTCGTCTGCGCGTGCACGGGAACGACCCGCCGGATCGCCTGGCGCGGGACAAGGGTCCGGCTCACGCGATCCAGGCGCGTGTCGAGCTCGAGCGCCGTCCACTTCGTCGCACAGCCCGTGAGCAGGAAGAGGACGAGCAGGGAAACGGAGACGGCTCGACTGCGTTGTCTTGTCCGCATGGGCGCGATATCGACAGGCGGGGAAGCAGGCTTGACTGCGAGGCCGAGCCGAGATGCTCGATCCGGGCTTGCTTCGATCCGCCCGAGTTTTCGCACGACCGCGATCCGATTCGATGTTCGCTCCGATGCACGGGAGAAGACGGCGAAGCCGCGGCCGCGAGGACGGACCAAGGCCGCCCGGAGGCGTCGGCGAGATCGACCGGGGCGGATCGGGCGCGCAGAGGATCGACGTTCGACGAACGCGCTAGAACCAGGCGCGCAGCCCGGCGACGAAGCCGTAGTCCGATGATCCATCGCCGGCCGCGCGCGCGAGATCGGCCGTCTCGCCGAAGACCCGGTCGTAGGAGAAACCGACATAAGGAGCGAACTCCCGGCGCCACTCGTAGCGAAGGCGCAGGCCGAGCTCGAGGCTGCTCAGCCCCGCGCCGATCTCGGCTTCGGGGACGTTCTGGGCGGCGAGGTTGATTTCGAGCTGGGGCTGCAGGACGAGTCGCTGGAAGAGCCGGATGTCGTACGTGCCTTCGAGCCGGGCGAGGACGTCGCCTCGATCGGAGACGAACAGGGCGCCCTGCGTCAGGAACCAATACGGCGCGAGGCCCTCGAAGCCGAGCGTGGCATAGGTTCGGCGCGTGGTGGGTTCGAAGTCCTGTCGAAGGCCGGCCTGCAGGTCGTAGAAGGGCGTGATGGCGCGGGAATAGAGCGCCTGGAGCTCGGCCGAATCCAGACCCGCCGAAACGACCCCCTCGCCCTCGGACTTCAAGACGAGCCGGTGGATGTTTCCGCCGATCCGGGCCTCGCCCTCCCAGCGGTAGCCCTGATCCCCTTCGTCCTGGACGCGGTATTCGCCGAGGTTGAGCATGACCTTCGAGATCAGCGATCGGCCGTGCTCGCGTCGAAGCTGCTCGCGCGCCCGCTGCATGGCCGCCGGATCGAAGACGCCGTCGGCTGCGTGATCGCCGGGCGGCTCGGGCGCGGGCTCGTTCCCGACGGCCTCGTCGGCGGCGGCGGCATGGTCGTCGGAGGCCGGCGCGTGCGCATCGTGCGGCGAGTGCATCCCGGTCTCGGGCGCGGGCGACTCGGGCGTCGTCGGAGGCGATTCGGCGTGGGCGCCGTGGTCCATGTCGTGCATTTCCGGCATCGACTGCGCCGACGCGACACAGACCATCGACAGCCAGAGGGCAGCGACGAGGACGAGCCGGCTCATGAGCGCACCGCGCCGAGCGGGCGGACGCTCACGACGCGGAACATGCCCGCGTGCATGTGGTAGAGCATGTGGCAGTGGAAGGCCCAGTCGCCCGGCGCATCGGCGGTGAAGTCGAAGGTCGCGGTGCCGCCCGGCAGGACGTTGACGGTGTGCTTGCGCGGATGATGGCCCGGCGGGCCCGTCCGAAGCTCGAAGAAATGGCCGTGCAGATGGATCGGATGGGACATCATCGAATCGTTCACGAGCGTCACGCGGACGCGCTCGTCGAGTCGGAAGGGGATCGGCGCCGTGACCTCGCTGTAGGCGAGGCCGTCGAAGGACCACATGAATCGCTCCATGTTGCCCGTGAGATGGAGCTCCAGCGATCGGGAGGGCGTGCGCTGGTCCGGATTCGGGGCGAGCGACGCGAGATCGGTGTAGACGAGGACCCGGTGGTCCACGTCGCGCAGGCCCTGCCCCCGATCGCCCATGCGATCGGCCGGCATCGGCGAGATCATCTGGACGCCCGGACCGAGCACGACCTGCGGCGCGTTCTCGGGATCGCGCATCGACATGTCCATCTCGCCCATGTCCATCTCGTGCATGTCATGCATGCCCATGTCGCGCAGGGTCGCGAGGGGGCGTTTGCGCAGAGGCGGCACCTCGGCGGTCTGTCCCGCGCGCGTCGCCAGCGTGGCTCGCCCCATGCCGGAGCGATCGACCGCTTCGGCGACCAACGCATACGCGCGATCCTCCGTCGGGCGGACGATCACGTCATAGGTCTCCGCGATCGAGATCTGCAGCTCGTCGACGGGAACCGGGCGGACGTTCTGTCCGTCGGCGGCGACGACCTCGAGCTCGAGGCCCGGGATGCGGAAGTTGAAGATCGTCATTGCCGCGGCATTGATGAGGCGCAGCCGAACACGCTCGCCGGGGACGAACAAGGCCGTCCAGTCGTCCTCCGGCCCGTGCCCGTTGATCAGGAATCGATACACCGAGCCGGTGACGTCGGAGATGTCGGCCGGATCCATCCGCATCGCCGCCCACTCGAGCCGATCGCGGAATGATTGATCCCGGCCCGCGAGCAGGCCGGCGACGGTCTGGCGCTGATAGTTGAAGACGCCCGCCTGCTGCGTCAGCCGCAGATAGAGCGTATGCGGATGCAGGAAGGTGTAGTCCGAGAGCACGACCGCGTACTCGCGATCGAAGCCGACCGGATCGCTGCCTTCCGGCTCGATGACGATGGGCCCGTAATGGCCCTCCTGCTCCTGGAGGCCGGAATGGCTGTGATACCAGTAGGTGCCGGATTGCCGGACCGGAAACTCGTAGACGAAGGTCTCGCCCGGCCGGATGCCCGGAAAGCTCACGCCGGGAACGCCGTCGAATTGAAACGGCAGGATCAGGCCGTGCCAATG
>CAZFKD010000585.1:0-2787 GCA_964519695.1 uncultured Spirochaetaceae bacterium | reverse complement strand
CCGCGAGCCGAAGCTGGTGCGGGCATGCATCGGCTCGAATAGCGAAGACCTCGTCCGCGACGCCCTTCGGCCCGGCGTGTGCAGGATCGTCTCGGGATCCATCCTGACCGGTCGCCGCGCCGCCAGCGGCGAGAGCCATCTCGGACTCGGCCACGAGCAGCTGGTCGTCCTGCCCGAGGTCGAAGACGAAGAGCCGAAGCGCTGGACCGTCCCCGGTCGGTTCGGCACGCGCGGGGTTCCGCCCTGGCGGCGCGCCCCTCGCGCCACGACGGCCCTCCACGGCGAGCCGAGCGCGATGCTGCCGCTGCCTGTCTTCGAGGCGGCGGTGCCGCTGCGCCTTCCGATCGGGCTGCTGCTCCGTGCGCTCGCGGCGAGGGACACCCCGGCCGCGCGCCGCTTCGGCGCGCTCGAGCTCGAAGAGGAGGACCTCGCGCTCTGCAGTCATCTCTGTCCGGCGAAGCTCGAATACGGCGGGCTCCTGCGCGCGGCCCTCGATCGCCTGGAGGTGGGACGCCCATGAGACCGACCGCTTCGGGAGATCGGCCGGGCTCCGCCGCGACCTTCGCTGCGACCTCCGCTGCGAGCGCGGCGGCGGTCCAGCAGCCGCGCAGGCAGACGCTGCATGCGCCGCACGTGCGTTCGGCGCTCGATCTGCCGGCGGTCATGCGCTGCGTGCTCTGGGCGGCGGTGCCGTGCGTCGTGATGGCGCTCTACAACACGGGTCTTCAGCTCCTGCGCGCGCGGGCGGCGGGGGCGACGGTGCTCTCGGATGCGCGGGCCGCGCTGCTGGGGCTGCTCTCGGGCGGCGGCTCGCCGGCGAGCGTCTTCGACTGCGTCGTCGTGGGGGCGCTCTATTTCGGGCCGCTGCTGGTCGTCGGGCTCGTGGCCGGCGGGTCGGTCGAGCGGCTCTTCGCGCGGCAGCGCGGGCGCGCGCCGGATCATTCGGCGCTCCTCGTGATCGTCCTGCTGTACACGCTCGTCCTCCCGCCGACCCTTCCGCTCTGGAAGGCGGCGCTCGGCGCGGCGCTCGCGATCGCGGTCGGCAAGGAGATCTTCGGCGGCGTCGGCCGCAATCTGCTGAATCCGCCGCTCACGGGCCTCGCCTTCCTCTACTTCGCCTATCCCGGCGCCCTCACGGGCGATGCCGTCTGGGTCGCGGTCGACGCGATGAGCGGAGCGACACCGCTCGGTTTCGTGCGCGACGGCGGCCTCGCCGGGCTCGAGGCGGCGGGGATCCGCTGGTCGCAGGCTGCGCTCGGGACGGTGCCCGGCCCGATGGGCGCGACCTCGCCCCTCGCCTGCCTGCTCGGCGGGATCGTTCTTCTCTATTCGGGCGTGGCTTCGGGGCGGATCATCGCGGGGGGAATCGCCGGTCTCGTCCTCGCCGCGCTGGCGTTTGCGTGGATCGGGGATCCGGCTTCGGGCAGCGGGCTTCCCTGGCATTGGCATCTGGTCACCGGCGGATTCGCCTTCGGCCTCGTCTTCCTCGCGACCGATCCCGTAACCTCGGCGGCCACGAACGGCGGACGCTGGATCTACGGTCTTCTGATCGGCGCGCTCGTCGTCGTGATCCGCGTCGCGAATCCGGCCCATCGAGAAGGCGTCCTGCTCGCGATCCTGCTCGGCAACGTCACGGCGCCGCTGATCGACCAGATCGTCGGGCGCCTGCAGATGCGATCCGGGGGGCGCGCGCGTGTCGACTGAGCCGGCGCCGCCCGGAAAGGGCTGGATTTTCTTGCGCCGGCTGCCGCCGGAGTCGGATCTGCGTGCGGTCATCGTGACGCTGATCGTCTGCGTCGTCTGTTCGGCGGCGATCGCGTTCACCGTCTCGACGCTGCGTCCCTATCGCGAGGCCAACCGCACCCGGGATCGCCAGGCGAAGATCGAGCAAATGATCACTGCCGTCCCCGGGCTCGAGGACGTTCTCGGCGGCGCGAGCGGCGGTGAGCTGCAGGCGCTCGTGATCGATCTCGAGCGCGGCGAGGTCGATCCTTCGATCGATCCCGAGACCTTCGACGCGAGCGAGGCGGCGCGCGACGCCGCGCGCGGCGTCGCGCTCGCGCCGGAGGAAGATCTCGCGGGCCTCGGGCGCCGCGCCCGGCACGCCCGGATCTATACGATCTCGGACGCTTCGGGCCTGCGGCTCGTCGTCCTGCCCGTCGAGGGTGCGGGCTACATCTCGACGCTGCGCGGCTATCTGGCGCTCGACGGCGACCTGCGCACGATCCGCGGCCTCAGCTTCTACGAGCACGGCGAGACGCCGGGCCTCGGCTCCGAGATCGAGAGCCCGGCCTGGCGCGCGCTCTGGCCGGGAAAGCAGGCCTTCGACGCCGCCGGTCAGCCGCGGATCGCCGTGATCCGCGGTCGGCCCGATCCCGCGAGCCCGGAGGCGGTCCATCAGGTCGACGGCATCACGGGCGCGACCGTCACCGGTGACGGCGTCACGCGCCTGCTGCAGTTCTGGCTCGGCCCGCGCGGCTTCGGCCCCTATCTCGCGCGCCTCGCCGAGAGCGGTCGGCCGGACGTGTCGGAGGATGCGCAATGAGCGAAAACGCTTCCCGCTTCGCGCCGCTCGTCCGCCCGCTGCTCGACGAGAACCCGGTCACGCTGCAGATCCTCGGCATCTGCGCGGCGCTCGCCGTGACGCGGACGGCGACGAATGCCCTCGTCATGTCGATCGCCGTGACGTGCGTGCTCGTCTGCTCGAACGCGGCGGTCAGCCTGCTTCGGAGCGAGGTGCCGCGCAGCGTCCGCCTGATCATCCAGATCACCGTGATCGCGACGCTC
>CAZFKD010000584.1:0-2788 GCA_964519695.1 uncultured Spirochaetaceae bacterium | reverse complement strand
CAGGCCTGTCGGCCGTTTCTTTTCCGATCCATCGTCCGTGCGAGGAGAGTCATCGTTCGATCGGCGCGCGCGACCTGCGTCGTCGCCAGAGGTTCCCCATGAGTCTGAATGAGAAAGCGCTCGAATATCACGCCCAGGGTCGTCCCGGAAAGATCAAGGTCGTTCCGACCAAGAGCTGCGCCACGGCTGCCGATCTCGCCCTCGCCTACTCCCCTGGCGTCGCTGCGCCCTGTCTCGAGATCGAGAAGAATCCGGAAGACGCCTACAAGTACACGGCGAAGGGCAACCTCGTCGCCGTCATCTCGAACGGCACCGCCGTGCTCGGCCTCGGCAACCTCGGCGCCCTCGCCGGCAAGCCGGTGATGGAGGGCAAGGGCGTCCTCTTCAAGCGCTTCGCCGACATCGACGTCTTCGACATCGAGGTCGACACGACCGATACCAAGGAGATGATCCGCTTCTGCGAGCTGATCGCCCCGACCTTCGGCGGCATCAACCTCGAGGACATCCGGGCCCCCGAGTGCTTCGAGATCGAGGAGGCGCTGAAGGCGTCGCTCGACATCCCGGTCTTCCACGACGACCAGCACGGCACGGCGATCATCTCGGCCGCCGCCCTGCTGAACGGCCTCGAGATCCAGGGCAAGAAAATCGGCGACGTGAAGGTCGTCTTCTCCGGTGCCGGCGCGGCCTCGATCTCGTGCGCGAAGCTCTACAAGGATCTCGGCGTGAAGGCCGAGAACATCCTGATGACCGATACCAAGGGCATCATGTGGAAGGGCCGCGGCGAGGGCTTCAACAAGTACAAGGAAGAGTTCGTGCGCGAGACGAAGTGCCGGACGCTGGCCGAGGCGCTGGTCGGTGCGGACGTCTTCGTCGGCCTCTCCTCGAAGGGGCTCGTGACCCAGGAGATGGTCAAGACGATGGCGCCGAAGCCGCTCGTCTTCGCGATGGCCAACCCCGACCCGGAGATCACGCCGCCCGAGGTCAAGGCCGCGCGCAACGACGCGATCTGTGCGACCGGTCGCTCGGACTACGCCAACCAGGTCAACAACGTGCTCGGCTTCCCGTTCATCTTCCGCGGCGCGCTCGACGTGCGCGCGACGAAGATCAACGAGGAGATGAAGCAGGCGGCGACCTACGCCCTCGCGGAGCTGGCGAAGCGCGGCGAGGCCGTGCCCGACGCGGTGAAGACGGCCTACCCGGGCGAGAGCTTCGAGTTCGGTCCCGAGTACATCATCCCGAAGCCCTTCGATCCGCGCGTGCTGCTCTTCGTGGCGCCGGCGGTGGCCAAGGCGGCGATGGACAGCGGCGTCGCGCGCAATCCGATGGACCTGCGCACGTACGAAGCGAAGCTCCAGCTGAAGCTCTCGGAGATCGCTTCGCTCTAGGTCGCGTGGAGGCTCGCTCGGGGGCTCGCGCGGCTCGGCTTCCCGTTATGCTCCGGCCGCGTCGCTGCGCGGGAGGGGGCATGTTCGGGAAGATCCTGATCGCGAATCGGGGGGAGATCGCCGTCCGGGTGATCCAGTCGTGTCGCACGCTCGGTGTGCGCTCGGTCGCGATCTACTCGGAGGCGGACGCGGATGCGCTGCACGTACGGATGGCCGACGAGGCCCATCCGTGCGGTCCCGCCCGCGCGACCGAGAGTTATCTCGACGTCCCGAGGATCGTCGGGATCGCGGCTCGCTCGGGCGCCGAGGCGGTTCATCCCGGCTACGGCTTCTTGTCCGAGAACGCGGATTTCGCGCAGGCAGTCGAGGACGCCGGGCTCGTCTTCATCGGGCCGTCGCCGGAGGTGATCCGCGCGATGGGCGGAAAGCTCCCCGCGCGCGAACGGATGCGCGCTGCGGGCGTGCGCGTGGTCCCGGGTGGTCAGCGGGCGATCGAGAGCCTCGAGTCCGCCCGCCGCGAGGCGGAACGGTTCGGGTACCCCGTGCTCGTGAAGGCCAGCGCGGGCGGCGGCGGCCGCGGCATGCGCCGCGTCAACGACGAGGCCGAGCTCGAGTCCGCGCTCGAGCGCGCCGCCTCGGAAGCCCTCGCAGCGTTCGGGGACGACACCCTCTACCTCGAGAAATACCTCTCCGGCCCGCGCCACATCGAGATCCAGATCCTCGCCGATCGACACGGCAAGACGCTCCATCTCGGCGAGCGCGAATGCTCGATCCAGCGCCGCCATCAGAAGCTCGTCGAGGAGTCGCCCGCCTTCGGCATGACGGACACGGTGCGTGCCGCGATGGGCGAGGCAGCCGTGCGTGCGGCGCAGAGCGTCGGATACGTCGGTGCGGGCACCTGCGAGTTCATGATGGATTCGACCGAGGCCTTCTATTTTCTCGAAATGAACACTCGCATCCAGGTCGAGCATCCAGTCACAGAAGCCGTGACGGGACTCGATCTGGTCGCCCTGCAGATCCGTATCGCTGCGGGCGAGGAGATTCCCTTCGAGCAGGCCGACGTGAAGTGGACGGGCCACGCGATCGAGGCCCGCATCTACGCCGAGGATCCGGACGCAGGCTTCGTCCCCTCGCCGGGCCGGCTGCTCGCCTGGCACGCGCCCGCGGGCCCCGGCATTCGCCTCGATGCCGGGTTCGAAGCGGGCCAGACGGTGAGCCCGCATTACGACGCAATGCTCGCGAAGCTGATCGCGACCGGGCGCGATCGTGAAGAGGCGCTCGCCCGTCTCTCTCGCGCGCTCGACGACTACTGGATCGCCGGCATCCGGACGGGCCTGCCCTTCCTCCGGCGCCTCGCCGCGAATCCGGGCTTCGCGGCGGGCGGCTACGACACGGGCTTCCTC
>CAZFKD010000583.1:0-2788 GCA_964519695.1 uncultured Spirochaetaceae bacterium | reverse complement strand
AGTGTGATGGGGATCGAGCCGCGCGACGAGACGGCGAACGGCGGCGATTTCGGCGGCGAGGACGGAATCGCCGGGATCGGTCGAGCCGCGCCCGAAGAAGCCCCCGCCGATCTCCGCCGGTGCGCCGACGATGCCGTTGCCGTTCACGTCGACGCCGCTCGGGGCGCCGGCGGAGGCCGACACATCGATCGCGAACACGACGTCCGTCGCGAGGCCGGCGCTACGCCGCGCGATCGCGCGCCCCGCCACGAAGGCGGCGCCGTCGCCACCTAGCACGGTGTCGTCCGGTGGATACTCGATCGCGAGCATCACGGGGCCCGGCGGTCCCGTCGGAAGCAGCGGCGGACCCTCCGCGGGGGCCGCCTCGCGCTGCTCGGCGGCGGGCGGGATCGCGACCGCGTCGCTCTCCGCGAGCGACTCGAACGCCCGGCCGCGCCCCCCTTCCTGCGCAAAGCGCAGCGCATCCACAACGACACCGATCGGCGTGGCCCGGACGCGCAGCTTCCGGCCGTCGGGCTCGGCCGCCTGCACGAGGCCGAGGACTTCGTCGCCATCCGTTGCGACGATCGGTGCGCCGCCCCAGCCGCGAAGGTCGGAGTAGCCGTCGAGCTCGATCTCCAGCCTCGCGTCGTCCGCCTCGCGCACGCGGCCCGCGAGCGCATCTTGATTGGCCGGGACGAGGCCTGGGATGCCGAGCACGCGGATCTTCTCACGCGGGCGAGCGGCGCCAGGCTGCAGCACACGAACGCCGGCGGGCGGCGCGTCGAGCGCGAACACGATCAGGTCGTCGTGCAGGCGGCCCGCGGAGGAGCGCCCCGGCCCGGCGAGCAACCGCGACGACGCTGCGACGCGCTCGTGCGTCCGGCCGAGCTCGAACGTGATCTCGGGCGATGCCGCGAGCGCGCGCAGATCGAAGGAGCGGGCGACGCCGACCGCGACCGGTCCGCTCGCGGTGTCCAGGAAAAAGACCGTTCCGCCCGCCATCCCCTGGCCGTCCGCGTAACGCGCTCTCGCCACCGACGGTCGTTCGGCCCGAGCCGGATGCGCGACGGCCACGGCGGCCAGGGCCGCCGCGATCGTAGCCGCGAGAACGCTCCGCATTCGCACCGCGGTCACGATACGAGAGCGCGAAGGAGCCGTCACGACGCGCCCGGGGAGAAGAGCGCTCCCAACGCCGAGACTGACTCGAGCTGGCGTTCCACAAGCCCACCGACCCGGCGAACGTCGCGATCCGCTCCCCTTCGACGTCTCCGTGGCGGACGCCGACGAGCAGGCGGGCGCGAGTCTCGAACTCGGTTTCGACTGAGGTAGACTCCGATTCTTCTTCTGCAACTGAACTGGGCAAGGTGAGGAACCGATGGCGAACTCCGGGATCGAAGAGCGCGGCCGCTCGCTCGAAGAGGCCTTCTTCAAGAAGCAGCATGCGGAGCAGCTCGAGAAGCTGCGCCTCAAGCAGGAGCACGAGGAAACGCGCCGCGCGCTCGTCGAAGCCAGCGGGATCGACGACGATCCCGACCTGATCGATCGCCTCGTTGCGATCGGCATCCACGCCGAAACGTTGGCCGCGCTCACGCTGATCCCGCTCGTCGAGGTCGCCTGGGCCGACGGCCACGTCGACGAGCGCGAGCGAAAGGCCATCCTGAAGGCCGCGGAGTCGTCGAAGATCGAGCCCGGCTCGCCGAGCCACGAACTGCTGCTGATCTGGACGCAGGACCGCCCCGCCCCGGAGATGATGACGTCGTGGAAGGACTACATCCGCGCGCTGTGCGCAGAACTGTCCGCCGAACAGAAGCAGCATCTCGAGGAGCGCATCGTCGGGCGGGCGCGGACCGTCGCCGAGGCGGCGGGCGGCTTCCTCGGCTTCGGCGCCAAGGTCTCGGCGGCAGAAGAGGCCGTTCTGCAGGAACTCCAGCAGACGTTTCGCGCGGGCACCTGAACGCTGCGAGCGGCGGGAGACCGGTTCGCCGGGGTCGCGCGCGTCGCGTAGACTCCCGTCGTGATGAAGGTTTCGTTCCAGCCGTCGGGTCGATCCGTCGACGTGCCTGCGGGCAGTACGCTGCTCGCAGCCGTCGTCGCCGCCGGCCTCCCGATCGCTCGCGCTTGCGGCGCCGACGGACTGTGCGGCCGCTGCGGAGTCCACGTGGTCGCCGCGGCCGGCGCCATCGACGCGGAATCGGGCGCCGAGTCGGAAACCAAACGGCGCAATCGCGTCGATCCCGCCGTCCGGCTGGCCTGCCGCACCCACGTGCTCGGCGACGTCGAGCTGACCGCGTCGTACTGGTAGCCGAGCCCGCCGCGATGGCGCCGAAGTTCGAGACGCTCGCGATCCATGCCGGACAGCAGCCGGACCCGGCCACCGGCGCCACCGTCGTCCCGGTCTATCAGACGACGACGTATACCCAGGACGCGATCGGCAAGGATCGCGGCTTCGTCTACTCGCGCACGGACAACCCGACGCGCACGGCGCTCGAGCGCTGTCTCGCCGCGCTCGAAGGCGCGCGCTTCGGTCTCGCGTACGCATCGGGCATGGCCGCGATCGCCGGCGCGATGCAGCTCGTGCGTGCCGGCGATCACGTCGTCGTCGCCAACGATCTCTATGGCGGGACGTGGCGACTGTTCACCGAGATCCTGCCGGCGTACGGCGTGCGTTTCTCGTACGTCGATGCGACCCGCCCCGAGGCGATCGCGGCCGCCTTCGAGCCGGCGACGCGCATGCTGTGGATCGAGACGCCGACCAACCCGATGCTGCGGCTCGTCGATGTCGCCGCGTGTGCGGAGATCGCCCGGC
>CAZFKD010000582.1:0-2789 GCA_964519695.1 uncultured Spirochaetaceae bacterium | reverse complement strand
AATCCGACGACGAGGAAAGCCGTGTCCATCTGGCAGCCCGGCCCGCGCCCCGCCTGGGTGCAGGCCCTCAACGAGAACACCGACCCGACCTGGATCGAGCTCGATCCCGACGCCCTCGCCGCCGAGGCGCGCCGGCGCACGGGGCTCGACGATTTCGGCAGCGCCGATTTCTGGGAGCCCTATCGCATCTTCGTCGCCTCCCTGCGCGACGAGGCGAAGCTCCATACCGTCGGACGGCTGATCGCGCGCGACGATCTGCTGAACGCGCTGCAGGCCCGTCTCGAGCTGACCGAATGGCGCCGCCGCCATCCCGAGATCACGCGCGAGAAGATCGAGCAGCCGATCTTCATCACCGGCCTCCCGCGCACCGGCACCTCCATCACCCACGAGCTGCTCGCCGCCGACCCCCGCCACCGCGCCCCGCGCCACTGGGAGGTCCGCAACCCCTGCCCGCCGCCCGAGACCGCGACCTATCGCAGCGATCCGCGCATCGCGAAGGCCGATCGCCAGATCCGCCTCTGGTGCGAGATCGTCCCCGAGTACGACACGATGCACGAGCTCGGCGGCGACATCCCCGTCGAGGACGTCCAGGTCATGGGCCATTCCTTCGTCAGCGACGAGTGGATGGGCCGCCACGTCGTCCCGAGCTATGCGGCCTGGTACAACGCCTGCGACCGCGTCCCCGCCTTCGAATTCCACAAGCAGATGCTGCAGAACCTGCAGTGGCGCTGCCCCGGCGAGCGCTGGGTCCTGAAATCGCCCTCCCACATGTCGCAGCTCCACGCGCTGCTCGCCGTCTACCCCGACGCCCGCATCGTCTTCACCCATCGCGACCCGATCAAGGTCCTCCCCTCCGTCGTATCGATCCTCTACTCCACCGCATTCGTTCGTTCGGACGAGGTCGACGTCGCCGCGATGGCCAGCTGGTTCACGGGCGAGACCTGCAAGATGCTGCTCGACGGCATGACCGCGCTGCGCACGAGCGGGAAGCTTCCGCCCGAACAGTGCTTCGATCTGCGCTATTCGGACCTGATGCGCGACCCGATCGAGGCGCTCGCCGGCGCCTACGCGCATTTCGGGATCGACTACCCCGCGAGCGCCCGCCAGGCCCAGCGCGACTACATCACGAACAAGCCGAAGGGCCGCCATGGCGGCCACCGCTACGACTTCAGCGATACGGGCCTCGACCTCGCGACCGAGCGCGCCCGCTTCGCCGACTACTACGCGGCCTATCGGGTCGAGATCGAGGGCTGAGAGGGCCTCGCCGGCGTCCGGCGCGGCGAACGAAACCGATGGCCCGGCGGCCGGGCGAGCAACCGATGAGGGAGGGCGGGACATGAGCCAGCAGGCGGCGGTCGGCGGAACCGGGAAGTTCGGCAAGGCCTTGAAGGAGGAGCTGCGCGGTCCCGCGCGGTCCCAGGCCGAGAACGCGACGCGCCTGCTCGACGGCAGCGCCTGGAGCGAGTTCTGCCGCTCGCTCGACCAGGCGGGCCGCCATCTGCTCGCCTATCCGACGAAGTCGACGCCGTTCCCCGGCGAAGTCGAATCCGAGGGCGTGCGTTATGCCCTCGGGCTCGTGACGGGGGGAATCCTGCAGGCGCTCCAGCTCTCGGATCCGGCGACGCCGCGGCTCGTTCGCAATCCCGACTCGGAATCGAAATGGGGCGCCGAGAACGTCGACAACCAGTATCTCTGGGCGCGCGTCTCGCCCGAATACCAGTACCGGGTCTTCGGCAATCGCATCAACATCTTCGAGGCGCTGCTCGAGACCAAGGACGGCTACATGCAGATCGGAGACGATCAGGTCTTCGACACGCAGTTCCTGACCGCGCTCGAATGCGATTCCGACGGCCGCTTCGAGATCCTGCTCGCCGCCGAGCGCCCGGCGGGCCACCGCGGCAACTTCATGCAGATGCCGCCCGGGACGCAGTATTTCTGCGTGCGGCAGTATTTCGTCGACTGGGAGAAGGAATGGCCCGCGCGCTTCGACATCGAGCGGATCGGCGGCGTCGGCTTCCGGCCCGCGCCGTACGCGCCCGCGAAGACGGCGGAGCTGCTCGACGAGGCGGGGCTCTGGGTGCTCCAGACGGCCCGCTTCTGGACCGAGTGGGTGGATCAGCTCCGGCGTGACTTCGTGAAGGGCGAGCTCAAGCCGGCGATCAGCTTCGTCGGCGGCGCGCGCGACATCTTCTACGGCAACGATTGGTGGGCGCTCGAGCCGGACGAGGCGATGATCGTCGAGTTCGTGCCGCCGAAGGCGCGCTACTGGCAGATGCAGCTCTGCGACGTCTGGTTCCGAACGATGGACTACGCGACGCGGCAATCGGGCCTGAACCATCATCAAGCGCGCCTCGACGCCGACGGCCGCGCGCGGATCGTCGTCGCCCACGCCGATCCGGGCGTGCAGAACTGGCTCGATACGGGCCGGCATCCGGAGGGGATGCTGCAGTACCGCTGGATCTTCACCCAGGACAATCCGGCCCCGAGCGTGCGCATCGTCCCCCTGGAGAAGATCCGGAGCGCCCTGCCCGCCGATACGCCGGCCTATTCGGACGAACAGCGCCGTGCGGCCCTCGCGATCCGTCATCGCCACCTCGCGCGCCGCGAGCCCGTGACCTGAGAAGCCCGAGACGCCCGCCCCGAACGCCTACCAACGGAGGACGCAGACGATGAGAGCCTGGCAGACCACGAAGGCGGGCAGCCCGCGCGACGTCCTCGTCCTGAATCCGGCGGCGCCCTCGCCGGCGCCGCGCGCGGGGACGGTCCGGCTGCGCGTCCTCGCCGCCGGC
>CAZFKD010000581.1:0-2800 GCA_964519695.1 uncultured Spirochaetaceae bacterium | reverse complement strand
GGGGCCCTGGCCTCGCGACGCGCGCTCGGAAGGTCGGCGACCGGAAGGGCCGCGTTCGAAGGGCCCGCATGCGAAGAGCCCGCGTCCGGCGGGTCCGCGCGGCGCCGGCGTGCCCGGCTCGCGGGGACCGCGCGAAGCGGGACCGCGGCGCGACGGCGATGCGACCGGTGCACCGGATCGGAAGTCGAGCCCGAAGCATGTTCGCAAAGGCGGGCCGACGGCGCCGTTCACGAAATCGTTCGGACCGGGCGGCAAGTCCGGCGCCCGAGCCGGCGGCAAGGCGGGCGGAAAGCCCGGAGGCAAGACGAGCGGCAAGCCGGGCGCGAAGGCCGGCGGCGGCGCGCGACCGGGCGGCAAGTCCGGCATCCAGGGCCCGCCGAAGGCCCGCCGAAAGGGCGCGCCAGGCAGTCCCGCGGATCGCGCGAAGCGGTAACGTCGTGCCTCGATGCGCGCGGGCCGAAGAGCTCCGATGCGCCGAGGAGACGACGGGATGGCGAGTGCAGGACGAGCGGGAACGAATCCTTCGCTGACGAAGAAGGGCATGGGCATCGTGGACGGCTGGCCTCTCGAGGTCGCCGACGAGAGCCCGCGCGCGCTCCGCAAGGCGATCCAGATGCTGCTCGACATCGAGGCGATCCGCCGCGTCAAGCACGCCTACTTCCGCTGCCTCGATACCGGCAACTTCGAAGAGATCGAGACGCTCTTCCATCCCGACGTGAAGCTCCATTTCATCGGGGGCACCTACGAATGGAAGCTGCAGGGCCGCGACGAGTACGTCGCCGCGCTGACCCAGTCCTTCCATACCCGTTCGGTCGGCCACCACAACGGCCACCACCCCGAGATCGAGATCCTCTCGCCCGACGAGGCGACGGGCGTCTGGTACCTCCACGACAACATGTGGATCATGAGCAACAAGAACTTCACGACCGGCACCGCGATCTACTGGGACCGCTACCGCAAGATCGACGGCAAGTGGCTCATCGCCGACACGAAGTACGAGCGGATCTACGAGCTGAACGAACACAAGCGCGAGGATCCGAAGTTCGACTACCACTACCTCGCGAAGTACGGGGAGAAGCTGCACGAGTAGGCGGGGCGGGGCTCGCTCGTCGGGTCACCCGGCTGCGAAGTCCGTCCAGCCCGTCGGATGGGGCCATGGCTGCGAAGGTCACGAAGATCCGTTCGAAGGCTCGCGGTTCCGGGTCGAACCCACGCTACGACCTGCAATTCCTCGTCGTCCTCATGGAGTCGGATCCGCTCGTCTGGAGGCGGATCCGGGTCCCGGACGACTACTCGTTCTGGGATCTGCATGTCGCGATCCAGGATGCGATGGGCTGGACGGATTCTCATCTGCACGTGTTCCAGCTCGTCGACCCGACCGATGGGGGCATTCGCCTCATCGGCATCCCCGACGACGAATTTCCGGACGAGCGACCGTGCGAGGCGGGTTGGGAGGTCGCGATCGGGCGCCACTTCGACTGGGATTCGCTTCGGCGCTCCCCGGCGACGACCTACGTATACGATTTCGGAGACGACTGGCGACACAGCATCGTATTCGAACGGATCGTGCCGGCCGCGACGACACGCCGACCACGTTGCATCGCCGGGGAACGGGCTTGCCCGCCGGAAGATTGCGGTGGCATCCCGGGCTTCGACGCGCTGCGCGAAGTCCTCTCCGATCCGGCACATCCCGAGCGGACAGAGGTCGAATCGTGGCTGGAAGGCCGCAGCGATTTCGGCGCCTTCGATCCCGAAGCCGTCCGATTCGACGATCCGAAGAAGCGCTGGCGCCGCGCATTCGGGCGATGACGCCCGTCGGCGCAGCCCTCGATCAACGCGGATCGCAAACGAAGACCGGGATGTTCCGGTCCGTGCGCGCCTGGTAGTCGTCGTACTCGTGGTAGTGCTTCACGCAAATGGGCCAGAGCTTCGCCTTCTCGGCGTCGTCGACCTGGCGGGCGCGCATCGCGACCTTCTTGCCCTCGTACTGGACCGTGACGTCCGGATTCTTCTGGATGCTCTTGACCCAGACGGGCGATCTGGGCGCGCCGCCCTGCGAGCCGACGACGATGACGCCCTGCTCGACGCCCTCCTTCAGCGGGACGTACATCAGCGGGACCGTGCGATCCTGGCCCGTCTTCGCGCCCTTCATCGTGACCAGCATGACCGGCCGGCCCTGGAAGGTCCCCATCAGGCGGCCGCCCGTCAGCTTGTAGACGAAGACGTTCAGCGCCGAAAAGGGCTTGATGAACTGGCGCAGCCGCTTGAACTCGAGGTCGGTCATCGGATTCTGGGCCATGGATCCCTCCTGATCGGTTTGGGCAATGCGCCGGCATCCGGCGAGCGCGGCCAGTCTAGCGGCGTCGGCCGCCCTGTCGGTAGGCTCCTCGACCAATCGAGCCGAGTCGGAAGCGGCGAAGGAGATGCCCATGGCGACGATCACGAAGCGGCGCGTGCAGACGCGGGGAATCGGTTTCGAGCTGCTCGAGGCGGGCGAAGATCGGCCCGGCGAGGATCCGGTGCTCCTGCTGCACGGCTTTCCCCAGACCTCGCATATGTGGCGCCACCAGATTCCGGCCCTGGCGGAGCGCTACAAGGTCTACGCCCCCGATACGCGCGGCTACGGCGGGAGCGACAAGCCGCGCGTCCGCGTGACCCGCGATCTGCTCGCCCGGGACGTCGTCGATCTGCTCGATGCCCTCGAGATCCCGCGCGTCCGCCTCGTCGGCCACGACTGGGGCGGCATCATCGCCGCCGCCGCCGCCCTCCGATTCCCGGACCGCATCAGCCGCCTCTGCCT
>CAZFKD010000580.1:0-2801 GCA_964519695.1 uncultured Spirochaetaceae bacterium | reverse complement strand
ATCATCACCTGCCAGGGCGGCGACTACACCAAACAGGTCCTGCCGACGCTGCGCGAGCGCGGCTGGCAAGGCCATTGGATCGACGCCGCGAGCGCGAAGCGGATGGACGACGACTCCGTCATCGTTCTCGATCCGGTGAACCGCGCCGTCATCGACCGCGGCATCGAATCGGGCGTCAAGAACTTCATCGGCGGCAACTGCACCGTCAGCCTCATGCTGCTCGCCCTCGGCGGCCTCTTCGCCGAGGACCTGATCGAGTGGATGACCTGCATGACCTATCAGGCCGCTTCCGGCGGCGGCGCGAAGCACATGCGCGAGCTCGTCGCGCAGATGGGGGTGCTCGGCGAGCAGAGCCGCGACCTCATGGGCGCCGGCGACTCCGGGATCCTCGAGCTCGACCGGCGCATCGCCCAGGTCCTGCGCAGCGACGCGCTCCCGACCGAGAACTTCGGCGTACCGCTCGCCGCGAGCCTGATCCCCTGGATCGATCGCGCGATGGACGCGGGCGATACCCGCGAAGAATGGAAGGCCTTCGCCGAGGGCAACAAGATCCTCGGCCGCAGCGATCGGCCGATTCCGATCGACTCGATCTGCGTGCGCGTGGGCGCGATGCGCTGCCACAGCCAGGCCTTCACGATCAAGCTCCGCAAGGACGTCCCGCTGGCGGACGTCGAGGCGCTGATCGCGGGCCACAACGACTGGGTCAAGCTCGTGCGCAACGACAAGGAATCGACCCTCGCCGAGCTCTCGCCGGCGGCGGTCTCCGGGACCCTCGACATCCCGGTCGGTCGCGTGCGAAAGCTGCGCCTCGGGCCGGAGTATCTCGGGGCCTTCACGGTCGGGGATCAGCTGCTCTGGGGCGCGGCGGAGCCGCTGCGACGGACGCTCCGGATCCTGCGGGAGGCGGGGGTCTAGGGCGGCTGCGGCGGGAGTCGTTCAGCGCTCCGCGCTTCGGAGCGGTTCCGCGGGCGTCCACTGCGCTTCGTCGTTCAGCACCGATTCGTCGACGAAGATTTCCGCCTCGGCGCGAAGCGCATCGAGCTTCGCCTGCCAGACATCTCCGGCCGCTCGGACACGGAGACTCGTCTCGACGCGATCGCGAACCATCTCGAGAGGGAGCGGCTTCGCCGTGTCGATCTCGACCAGCTCGATCACCGCCCACTTGCCGTCGTCGCCTTCCGCGACCGCTCGATCTCCAACTCGCCGCAAGCGCAGCGCCTCTGGAAGGATCGAGGCCGGAAGCTTCGAGATCGGCAACGGACCGATCTGCTCGGCCGGCGACGCGCTCGACGAATCCTTCGCCCGGATCGCGGCGTTGGAGGCCGACAGGCGGTCCTCGTAGCGCGTTCGGCGCACCACGATCTGGCGCTCGGCATAACGCCGCTTCGTCTTTTCGTAGTATTCCTCGACATCGGATTCGCTCAGGTCGACCTCCTTCCGGATCGCCTGGTACAGCGCATTCTGGAGCAGCTCGCGCTCCCGTCGAACGGCGTCTGCACGAATCTGCTCGATTTCTCCAGAGATCGCGTCGTCGTCCGCGAGACCGAGACGACGGGCCTCCGCGGCGGCGACCTCCGAGACGATCGCAGCCTCCAAACGTTCGCGCCGGGACTCGAGGGAGCGAACGCTCTCGGGATTGTCGCGGAACGACACTTCCTTCGGCCGGATGCCGACCTCGCCGACTCTCGCAGCGCTTCCCGATCGCGCCGACGCCTCACCCGAAGATCCGGGTCGACAACCCATGACGGCCAAACCGAGGGATGCCGCCACGATCCCAAACGCGATCCCACCAGGGCTCGCGAAGATCGCCCTTCGAAGTCGCTTGCCGCATCCACGTCGCGGGAGGGATTCCTCAGAGTTCGACATCGCCGGCACAGTCTGCCTCGACGTAGGGTCCGAACTCTTCGAGCCCCTCGTCGTATTCGGCATAAATGATCGTCGACTCCGCCGAGCAGACCTGTTGCGGCCCGCCGAGCAGGAGAATGCCGACGAAAAGAGTCTCTCCGCAGTCCTTTTGCGCGTCCGGAACACAGGCCCTGACCGCGGTCGCCGGCGTTTCGGAATCGACCTTGATCAGCCGACAACATTCGGCCGAGCCCGACATCGGGAATGTCAGCAAGACGAGGAACGCGGTAGCGAGCGGGATGACGACCGACGGCGAACTGCCATACCGCCTGCATCGAAGAGGAGAAACGTCGCAGCCGGCCCGAATCGTACGAAACATCGAATCTCCTTCCCTCGCCGAGGTCCCGACCAGCCTCTCCCGTCCGTCGAACCCCATTCGCACGAATCTCCGACCGACGAATCCATGAAGCCCGTCGACGACGCCCTTCAGGTCGACGGCCCCACTCGAAGAAGGCGCAGCGGCTCGCATACTAACCCGGAACCACCATGTCCTCACCATCGATCTGACGGGTACATCCGCTCTCCAGGCCCGATCGAGCGGTCACGACCAGCACGCCGGCCGGATCATGGCCGACATTCCTCGACTCTCCTCCATTCTCCCCGATTCTCCTCGGTCGCCTCCGGCCTGATTCTTTCGATGACGACCCTCCCGGATGAATGCGATCCGACGCATCCCGCGCGGTCGGCCGAACCTCGACCGGTTCGAAGATGACCCATTCTCGAGTACTCGCCATCGGACCGAGTTCAGAGTCGCTTCCGAAAGAATCTCTCCTGATCCACCGCTGCCGATCCGGAGGCACGCCGACAATCTTTTCTGTTGCACACGACGGACTCATTGCATTAGGCTCGCACGACCATTCCAGCTGTCGGAGATCCGCACGATCGACTGCGTCAAC
>CAZFKD010000579.1:1667-2812 GCA_964519695.1 uncultured Spirochaetaceae bacterium | reverse complement strand
CGAGGCGGCGCGCATCTTCACCGGCGCGCCGCTGCCGCCCGGCGCCGACGCGATCGTGATGCAGGAGCGAACGCGGGCCGCGGACGGCCGCGTCGAGTTCCTGATCGAGCCCGACGTGCGCGAGCACGTGCGTGATGCGGGCGAGGATTTCCAGGTCGGCGATCTGCTGATCGAGGCCGGAACCGTGTTAGGTCCGGCCCATCTGGGCGTGATCGCTTCGGTCGGGCGCTCGATCGTCGCGGTCCATCAGCAGCCGACGGTCGCGATCCTCTCCGGGGGCGACGAGCTCGTCGAGCCCGATCGGATCGCCGACGACGGCCGGATCGTCTCGTCCAACTCCTACACGCTCGCGGCCCAGTGCCGGGAGGTCGGGGCGCGGCCCGTCTATCTCGGGATCGCCGAGGACCGGCCTGAGTCGCTCGAAGCCCGCCTGCGCGCGGGCCTGCGCGCCGACGTGATCGTCAGCTCGGCGGGCGTCTCGGTCGGCGATCACGACCACGTCCGCGACGTGCTCGAGAAGCTCGGCTGCCGGCTCGTCTTCTGGGGCGTTCAGATGAAGCCGGGCTATCCGCTCGTCTTCGGGATCGTCGAGTCGACCGGGACGCTCGTGTTCGGTCTCCCCGGCAATCCGGTCTCGACGGCGGTGACCTTCGAGCAGTTCGTTCGGCCGGTGCTCCGCAAGCTGATGGGGCATCGCCAGCTCTATCGCCCCGTCGTGAAGGCGCGGCTTTCGGAGGCGATGAAGAAGGGACCCGGACGGATGCATTTCGTCCGCGTGACGCTCGTCCGGGACGGGGAGGCAATCGTCGCGACACCGACGGCGAACCAGAGCTCCGGCGTCCTGACCTCGCTCGTCCGCGGGCAGGGCCTCGCGATCTTTGCGGCGGAGGCCGAGCGCATCGCCGCCGGCAACGAGGTCGACGTGCAGATCATCGATCCGGGCTTCTTCGATCGGTCCGAGCGGGGCTTCTGAAGATCATGGAGGCGAGCCGGATCGCGAACGTCTCGGCGGCTTTGTTGATCGGCGCCGCGCGGGCCGCTTCGGCGCCGCGGTCGACGGAGGGGATGGGCATCGAGGAGCTGCTCGGGCAGCTGTTCGAGCAGACGCTGCGGATCGGCGACGCCGACGCTTCGGCGGGGCCGGG
>CAZFKD010000579.1:0-1657 GCA_964519695.1 uncultured Spirochaetaceae bacterium | reverse complement strand
GACGGAGCGGCGATCCGGGACGCGCGCCCGATGGGGTCATCGGGCTTGCGTCGGCGATCTTGGCCTCGCGAGCCGAGCGGGTGATCGTGGTGGGCGACTGCGAACCCCGGGCATCGGCCGAGGCGCTGCTCGCGCTCGTCGCCTGGCCGGAAAAGCCGATCGTGCTCGTCGTACCGGATGCTCCCGGGCTTCCGGCCGCCCCGTCGGCTCCGTTCGGGATCTTCCGCCGGGATGCGCTCGCGGGTCGCGCGCGGGCGCAGCTCGAGAGGGGGAAGGATGCGCCCGACCTCGAGACCTTCCTCGCCGGGCTCGAGATCGAGCGCGTCTCGCTCGCGCAGCTCGGTCTCTCGCCGAGTCCGAACCCACCGTTCGCCGGTCCGTTCGTCGGGCCGGTCCGCGCGAGCTGACCGATGCTCGACCTGCCGCTCCTCGGGCGCCTCCGTCTCGTGCGTCGGCCGCTGTCGCAGCGCCTCATGGGCGGACTGCTCGCGATCAACTACCGCTGGCTGCCCGGCGTCGCGATCGAGGTGGAGAACGCGGAGCGGATCCCGTCGACGCCGGTCCTCTTCGCGATGAACCACACCGATCGCTACAACTACTTCCCCTTCCAGTTCTACCTCTGGCGCCGCTTCGATCGGTTCACGGCGACCTGGGTCAAGGGCAAATACTACGAGAGCCCGCCGCTGGCCCGCTTCATGGAGAGCATGCTCCAGCTGCCCACGGTGTCGCGCGGCTATCTGATCGCGAAGGATTTCCTCGCCTGCGTCGGTCGGCGTCCGAGCGAGCGCGAATACGCGCTGCTGCGCGAGTCGGTCGACGCGCGCGCGATGGGACGGCCCGGGGTGCTGCCGGCGCCGCCGACCGTGCCCGCCGAGCTCTACACGAGCGGTCGCAGCCCGCTCGGCCTGCGCTTCGATCCGGACCAGGGCGACTACGCCGACTACATCCGGCATCTGTTCCACGCGATGATGGCGCGCTTCGTCGAGCTCAACCGCGATGCGGTGTCGATCGGACTCGACCTGCTCGTCTTTCCGCAGGGAACCCGATCCCGCCGCCTGCTGCCCGCCCACGACGGCATCGCCCAGATGGCGCTCCACCTGCGCATCCCGATCGTCCCGATCGGCTGCAACGGCTCCGACCTCGTGTATCCCGGGGCATCGCCCTTCGCGCGCCGCGGCCGCATCGTCTACCGGATCGGCGATCCAATTCCCCATGCGGAGCTCGCGTCGTTCCACATCGCGGAGGACTATGCGCCGTTCTCCGCGGACGCCGAGCGGCAGTACGGCGAGCGCTTCGCGGCCGTCGCTGCGCGGGTGACGGATCGGATCGACGGGCTGCTCGATCCCGACTATCGGCGTGCGCCGGACCCCGAGACGGGACCGCTGATCCGGGGCGTCGATCGCTTCGTCTGAGGCGGACTACGGCTCGCGCAGTCGTTTCCGGGGCCGCGGTCGGGACGGAGTGGGGCGCTGCGGGGCCGACCGCGTGCGGCCCGCACGCCGGATGCGCGCGAGCTCCCCCGTCGTGCCCTCGCCGGCGACGATCATGAGGCGTACGACCCGCCCTCCGGCAGCGCGAACCCGATCGGCGCCGACGATCGCGTCGATCGGCCAGTCGCCGCCCTTCGCGAGGACGTCGGGCCGCAGTCGCTCGATCA
>CAZFKD010000578.1:0-2815 GCA_964519695.1 uncultured Spirochaetaceae bacterium | reverse complement strand
GGCCGACGCACCGCTCGAGGAGCGGCTCCGCCCCCCGCGCGAGCCGCGACGAGCGCCGGACGGAGCACCGGACGGAGCACCGGACGACGCCGCGGGGCGAGCGCCCGACCGGCCCCCGGAGCGGGGACGACCGCGGCCGCCTCCGCCGCCCGATCGATCGTTCGCACGATCGCCGGCAACCCGCTCGATCGAGGGCGCGTCGACGAGGCCCGTGGCGACGAGGCGCGGAATCTTCGCGCCGAGCACGCGCTCGGTATCGCGGACCCAGAGCCGATCCTCGCCGGTCACGAAGGTGACCGCCTTGCCGCGGGCCTCGGATCGGCCGGTGCGGCCGATGCGATGGGTATAGGTATCGGGCGTCGACGGCGGATCGAAGTTGATCACGTAGTCGATGCCCGCGACGTCGAGGCCGCGGGCGGCGATGTCGGTCGCGACCAGGATGTCGTAGCTCCCCTTGCGGAAGCCCTGCATCGCGCGGTCGCGCTGCGCCTGGGACATGTTCCCCTGCAGCGCCACGGCCCGCAGGCCCTTGGCCTCGAGCTGCAGCGCCATGCGCTTGGCGCGGTGCTTGGTGCGCGTGAAGACGATCGCGGTCTTGCAATCCTCTTCGCCAAGCACGCGCTCGAGCAGCGAGCGTTTCTGGCTCTCGCCGATCTCGTAGAGGAAATGCTCGATCGTCTCGGCGGGCCGGGTATTGGCCAGCTCGACGACGTGCGGCTCGTGGAGGATGCGGTCGGCAAGCCCCCGGATCGCCTTCGGCATGGTCGCCGAGAAGAGCAGGTTCTGGCGGTCGCGCGGCAGCGCGTCGAGGATCCGCGTGACGTCGGGCAGGAAGCCCATGTCGAACATGTGATCGGCCTCGTCGAGGACGAGGGTGTCGATGTCCGCGGTCGGCAGCGATCGGCGCTGGATCAGGTCGAGGATGCGACCGGGACAGCCGATCACGATCTCGGGCCGTCGCCGCAGGGCTTCGATCTGACCGTGCATCGAGACGCCGCCGAAGATCGTGGTCGTCTTGATCCGCGTGTCGCGGGCGAGCATGCGGAACTCGGCGTCGATCTGGACGGCGAGCTCGCGGGTCGGCGCGAGCACCAGCACGAGGGGGCCCTTGCCGGGCTCCTCGATCAGGCGCTGCAGGATCGGGAGCGCGAAGGCCGCCGTCTTGCCGGTGCCGGTCTGGGCCAGACCGAGCACGTCCCGGCCTGCGAGACAGGCGGGAATGGTCTCGGCCTGGATCGGCCGAGGGGAGTCGAAGCCTGCGTCCGCGAGGGCACGCAGGAGGGTGGCATCGAGCTCGAAACGGGAAAAGCCGCTCTCGATCGGAGCGGTCGGTTGCGCGAGTGCGCTGGACAAAATGAGTTCTCCGCCGTGCCGGGCGGGTTCCGCCGGAAGCACGGCCTTTGATTTCTGACCCAGACAACAAGAAGGGAAAGAAGGGATTCGGGCGGCGCAGCCTCGATCGGGGGATGAATTCCGAGGCGCTGTTGCTTGCCGCAGCCGTGCCAGACGAGGAAGTCTGCTCGGCTCATTCGATGTTCGCATCCACAGGACGCGTGCGGGTCGTCGACCCAACGGACGCTGTGTAGCCCGTCTCTTCGGCGATTGCCATCCGAACTGGAGATGCTTCTCGGCTGCGGCTCGAGGTCCGGGCCGGAACCCGATCGACTCGAACCGATCCGGATCGATTCGGATGGGAACGGGCGAACTGGCCCCCCGCTCCGGGCGGTCCGCGCTAGCGTGGATCGCCGGGCCGACGAGGGGCCCGCCGGAGACCGTAGCCGATGACGCGTCGTCCCCCGCGACTGGGCGAGCTCGAAACACGCCTGCTCGAATGGCTCTGGGGCCGCGAATGGATCGACGTCCGCGAGGCCCATGCCGCCCTCTCTGCGGCCGGTCGCCGCTCGCCCAACACGATCCACAGCACGCTCGAGCGCCTGATCCGCAAAGGGCTCGTCGAGCGGCGGCGCGCGGGACGCGCCTTCGCCTATCGCGCGATCGTCTCGCCGCAGACCTATCTCGACCGTGCGCTCGAGCAGGCCATCGAGGAGATGCCCGGCAGCGATCCCAAGCGCCTGCTCGCCGCCTTCGTCGACGTCGCGGCGCGCCTCGATGAAGCGGCCCTCGACGAGCTCGAGCGCCTGGTCGCGGCGCGCCGACGCGCGCGAGGAGCCGGGGAGCCTTCCGGCGGGCCTTCCGGGGAGAACGCCGAATGAACGCGCTGCTCGCTCCGCTCTCCGGATTGGCTCCGCTCGCGGCCTTCGCCGGCCTCTGGCTGGTCGTCGCCCTGCTCGTCTCGCTCGCGACCGCGGTGCTCTGGCCCGTGCTCGCCCGGCGCCTGCGCGCCCTTTCGCCCGCGATGCGCGCGCGCATCGCCGGGCTCGCAGCCGCGGCGCCCCTGCTCGTCCCGACCGCCGTCGCCCTGCTCTGTGCCCTGCCCGGCTGGCTCGGCGCGCTCACCGGCGCAGGCGATCACTGCACCGGCCACGGCGAGCATCCGCATTTCTGCCCCGTCCACGCGACCCTCGCGATGACCGCACCGCTCGCCGCCGCGCTCTTCGCCTTCGGCGCCGTGATCGCGCTGCACGCGTCCCGCGCCCTCGCCGCCTGCATTGCGCTCACGCACGAACGGCGCTGGCTCCGGCACCGCTTCGAGCGCTCCCTCTCGCCGGGCGTCCACGTCCTCGGCGGCGAGGTCCCGATCGCCCTGACCCGCGGCCTCGTCGCGCCCGAGATCTGGCTCGCCCAGCGTCTGCTCGACGCGCTCGAGCCGGCCGACTGCGCCGTCGTCCTCGCCCACGAGCAGGCCCACGCGTCG
>CAZFKD010000577.1:555-2826 GCA_964519695.1 uncultured Spirochaetaceae bacterium | reverse complement strand
GTCGCGCCGTCTTCCAGACCTCCGGCGACTGTCAGCGCTGCCACGGCGACCCCGAAGCCGGCGACGAAGCGGGCGGGCATGGCGGGCCGGGAGCTGGCCGGATCGGGCCCTCGCTCGTCGGGGTCGCGGCGAAGGGGCCGGTCTTTCTGCTCGAATCGGTCCTGGCTCCGGACGCGCAGATCGCCGAGGGCTACGCGCGTCCGTCCGGCATGCCGCCCGTCGGACTGCTGCTCGAGCCGCGGGCCCTGCGCGATCTCGTCGCCTACTTGTCCGCCCTCGATTGAGCAGCGGAAAGGTGGCGCCGACGCGCCGGTCGCCGGGGCGACGGCGGGTCGCATCCGACTGGTTGTTCCCGGCCCGGAGCTGTCATAGGGTACGGGCTTCCCAGTCGCCCGAACGCGTCGCATCCCGAGTCGAGCCGCCGATCGAGAGCCGATCGAAGGCGGATCGAAGGCGGATCCAAAGGCGAACGACGAGGCGAACGACGGGTCGAAAACGACGGGTCGAAAGAGGAGAGAGTTTCATGGCACGCGAAGCAGTGATCGTCGGCAGTCTCCGCACCGGTCTGACCAAGGCCCATCGCGGTTCCTTCAACCTGACGGAGCCCGTCGACTACACGGCCCACGTGATCCGCGAGGTCCTCGCGCAGCAGCCGAACCTGGACCCGAAGGAGGTCGAGGACGTCATCCTCGGCTGCGGCCATCCCGAGGGCTGCATGGGCATGAACATGGCGCGCATCGCCTCGATGGTCGCGGGGATTCCGCAGACGGCGGCGGCGACGACCGTCAACCGCTTCTGCTCCTCGGGCTCGCAGGCGATCATGATGGCGGCGAACCAGATCCTGCAGGAGGGCGCGGAGGTCGCGATCGGCGCGGGCGTCGAGACGATCACGATGATGCAGGACGGCACCCAGAACCGGACCCGCCTCGCGAACAAGACCGCCGCCGAGCGTTTCCCGGGCCTCTACTACCCGATGGGCATCACCGCCGAGATCGTCGCCGAGCGCTACAAGGTCTCGCGCGAGGATCAGGATCAGTACGCGCTCCAGAGCCAGCAGCGTTATGCGAAAGCCGTCGCTGCCGGCTGGGTCGCCGACGAGATCGCGCCGATGAAGGTGACCCGCAAGGTCACTCCGAAGGAAGGCGAGCCCTTCGAAGAGGCGTTCACCGTCGAGAAGGACGAGTGCAACCGCGCCGACACGACGATCGAGGGCCTGCGCAAGCTCGCCCCGGTCTTCAAGAAGGCGGAAGAGGGCGGCACCGTCACGGCCGGCAACGCCTCCCAGCTCTCGGACGGCGCTTCCGCCACGCTGCTGATGTCGATGGACCGCGCGAAGCAGCTCGGTATCCAGCCCCTCGCGATCTACCGCGGGACGGCGGTCGCCGGCTGCGGGCCCGAGGAGATGGGCATCGGCCCGGTCTTCGCGGTGCCGAAGCTCCTGAAGCGCCATGGCCTCACGATGAACGACATCGACATCGTCGAGCTCAACGAGGCCTTCGCCTCGCAGGTGCTCTACTGCCAGCGCACCCTCGAGATCCCGAACGAGAAGCTCAATCCCTCGGGCGGCTCGATCTCGATCGGCCATCCCTTCGGCATGACCGGTTCGCGCATGACGGGCCTGCTCGTTCGCGAGCTGCGCCGCTCGGGCAAGCGCTACGGCATCGTGACGATGTGCATCGGCGGCGGCCAGGGCCTCGCTTCGCTGTTCGAGGCCTGCTGAAGATGGCGGGACCCCAGATCGACGGCGGCGAGATCGCGAACTGGCCGATCCTCAAGATCGACTACCGCACGGACAAGGCGCGCATCGCGTCGCTGCTGCCGCCCGGGATCGATCCCGGACGCGAGCCGAACGTCCATCTCTCGATCTACCAGGTCGCCGTTCCCGACGTGCCCGAGTACGGCATCTTCATCACGGTCGATGCCGACTACCGCGGAACCCAGGGCGTCTATACGCTCGGCTACGGCATCGATCAGGAGTCGGCGATCTTCATCAGCCGGGACATGAACGGCCAGCCGAAGTTCCCCTGCCAGACCGACTACTACCGCTTCGGCGATGCCGTCACCGCCCGCTGCACCCATCAGGGCTACACCTTCGTGGAGTTCGAGGGCAAGGTCGCGGCGACGCTGCCGATCCCCGAGAACCACGAAGAGAACGAGTGGTGGATCAAGGTCTCGCGCGCCGTCGGCGGCGTCGAGAAGGCCTACGACTTCCCGCCCCACGTCGTGCGCGTCAAGAGCAGCTATGCGACGGCCCACGTCGAGCAGGTCGAT
>CAZFKD010000577.1:0-545 GCA_964519695.1 uncultured Spirochaetaceae bacterium | reverse complement strand
TGGCGAGCTGACGCTCCTGCCGTCCAAATGGGATCCGATCGCGACGCTGCTGCCGATGCGCGAGTACCTGGGGGCTCGGCTCTGGTGGCCGAAGTTCCTCGGCCGCGCGATCACGCTCGAAGGGCGCCTCGATGCCGATGCCTACTGGCCCTTCGTCGACACGATCGGCGGCTCGCGCTGGCCAGGGACGATGGGCGGGCCGAAGCGGGGCTGAGCGGCGGTCGGGGTTCTTCGGTCGGGATGGCGTCGGACCCCATCGGCTGACGCCGGTCGGCTAGTCCTTCCCTTCGGCACGGGTCCACTCGGTCTCGAATCCGACGCTGCCCCGCTCAGCGCGTACAGCCGTGCGACGCTGCCGCATCGTACCCGGCTGCGTAGAGCACGAGCCAGCCATCTCCGCTCGGGCGCACCGACCGGGCTCGGCCCGGCGGATCGGCAGGCACGTCGGTCGCGCTCTCTCGGGTGTGCTCATCGGTGGTCGCAAACGCGCCGAGCCAGAGCCACGGGATCAGAACGCGCGGCAGGACCCGGATCGCGAAGAAGGC
>CAZFKD010000576.1:0-2827 GCA_964519695.1 uncultured Spirochaetaceae bacterium | reverse complement strand
GATCTGCATCCCGAGACCGCGAAGCGCATCGCCCTCGACCGTTACGTCGCTTTCGATCTCGAGCGACTCCAGTCGGAGGAGGGCATCTACGCCTTCCACGGCCGCGCGAAGAGCGCGCCCGGAGACGAGCGGATCTTCGTGCTCGCCGACGCCCGCGACCGTTCGCCCGAGCCCGGACGCGAGCTCTACCACCACCTCGCGACCTTCGAGCGCGTGTTCAATCGGGCCGCGCGCCGGCTCCGCACGATCCTGCAGATCCACGATCCGCGGCGGCGGCTGCAGTGGAACCGGATTGCGATCTTCGTCGCGCCCTCGATCTTCATCGAGCCGGAGGTCGCGAACGACATCGCTCGTCGTCTCGCGCCGGCGACCAGGCATCTCGGCATCGAGAAGGTCGTCGTTCGGCTCAACCGCCTCGACCGCGCCCGCCCGGACGATCCGGCGCAGCCCTACGAGCTCGTCATCAGCGATACGGGCGAGCAGCTCGAGCTCGTCTGGCGCGAGCCCCACGACGCGCCGCTGCTCCCGGCACAGGAGTACGAGCGCAAGGTCGTCGCCGCGCGCCATCGCCGGCTGATCTATCCCTACGAGATCGTGAAGATGCTGACGGCCGACTCCCCGGATGCCTCCGGCGGCGAGGGCTCCTTCGAGGAGTTCGATCTCGATCCGAAGAGCCCGAGCCCGATCGCGATCAGCGTCGCCGGCCGGCCCTACGGGCAGAACAAGGCGGCGGTCGTGTTCGGTCTGATCCGGACGCCGACCGAGAAGGTGCCGGAGGGGATGCTGCGCGTCCTCGTGCTCTCGGATCCGACGATGGGGATGGGCGCGCTCTCGGCACCGGAATGCGACCGGCTGGTCGCGGCTTTCGATCTGGCGGAGAAGCTGTCGGTGCCGCTCGAATGGGTGCCGGTCTCGTCGGGCGCGAAGATCGCGATGGACAGCGGGACGGAGAATCTCGATGCGACGGCGCGGGTCGTGCGCCGGATTGTGACGTTCACCCAGGCCGGCGGCATCGTGAACATCATCGTGCAGGGCGTCAACGTCGGCGCGCAGAGCTATTTCGATGCGCTCGCGACGATGCTGATGCATACGAAGGGCGTCCTCATCATGACGCAGAACGCGTCGATGGTCTTGACGGGCCGCGCGGCGCTCGAGGCCTCGGGCGCGGTCTCCGCCGAGGACGAGATCGCGATCGGCGGCTTCGAACGGATCATGGGCCCGAACGGCGAGGCGCAGTACTACGCGCGCAGCCTGGTCGACGCCTATCGCATCCTCTACGAGCACTACCGCTTCAGCTACGTCGTGCCCGGCGAGAAGGGGCCGCGCCTGCTCGCGACGCGCGACGAACGCCACCGCTCGATCGCGACGAGCCCGCTTTCCACCAGCGATGCCGATGGGCTCGCGACCGTCGGCGAGCTCTTCGACGACGAGACGAATCCCGGGCGCAAGCGGCCCTTCGCGATGCGCGCGGTGATGCGTTCGGTCATCGACATCGACGGGGGCTTCCTCGAACGCTGGAACGCCTGGGTCGGCGCCGAGACGGCGATCGTCTGGGATGCCCACGTCGGTGGACTACCCGTCACGTTGATCGGGATCGAGAGCCGCAACCTGCCTCGCGACGGATTCCATCCGCCGGATGGTCCGGAGGTCTGGAACGGCGGCACACTCTTCCCGCAGTCCTCGAAGAAGGTCGCGCGCGCGATCAATGCGGCGTCGGGCAATCGCCCGGTCGTCGTGCTCGCGAATCTCTCGGGCTTCGACGGCTCGCCGGAATCGCTGCGCAAGATCCAGCTCGAGAACGGCGCGGAGATCGCGCGGGCGGTCGTCAACTTCCGCGGTCCGATCTACTTCGCGGTCGTCTCGCGCTACCACGGCGGGGCCTACGTCGTCTTCTCGCAGGAGCTGAACGACGAATTGAAGGCGGTGGCGCTCTCGGGCTCGTACGCGTCGGTGATCGGCGGCGGGCCGGCGGCGACGGTCGTGTTCAGCCGCGAGGTCGCGGCGCAGGCGCTCCAGGATCCGCGGGTCAAGGACCGCTCGGATCTCGTCCGGCGGCATCCTTCGGAGGAGAACCGGTCGGCCCTCGACGCGGTGCTGCGCGAGGTCACGCTCGAGAAGCAGGCCTCGGTCGCGGCCGAGTTCGATGCGATCCACAACGTCGAGCGCGCGCGCCAGGTCGGTTCGCTGTCGGAGATCCTCGAGCCCGAAAACCTGCGGGCCGCGCTGATCGAGTCGCTCGAGCTCTCGCGCCGCGGCTTGTGAGCCGGGCGCGGGGTTGGGGCGTGCGGGTCGGGTAGCAGGGCTCGTCGCCGGCCTGCGGGGCGCCTGCATCGAGGGGCTCGTCGCCGGCCTGTCCCGGATCGTCGAGCGTCTCCCGATCGAGCGCTCGCTCGCGCTGGCGGGGGCGTTTGGTCGGGCGTGGTTCCGCGCGCGGGCGCCGCGAACGCGCCGGGTCGAGGAGGCGCTCGCGCTGGCGTTGCCCGAGCGTGCGCCGGCGGAGCGCGTCGAGATCGCGCGGGCCGTCTTCGTCCATCTCGCCCAGAGCCTCGCCGAGCTGCTCCTGCTGCGCGGCCGAAGGCGCGCCGAGCTGCTCGCGCGGGTGGAGGTCGAGGGGCTCGACGCGATGGCCGAGGCCGCGCGCGCGACGCCTTCGGGTGGCGTGCTCGTCGTCGGCGCTCATCTCGGGAACTGGGAGCTCGCCTGCGCGAAGGTCGCCGCGCTCGGCGTCCCGATCACGGTCGTCTATCGCTCGCTGCGCGCTCCGGCGCTCGATCGGCTGCTCTTCCGATTGCGCGCCCGGGCCGGCCGCGAGCCGGGCGGCGCTCCC
>CAZFKD010000575.1:0-2829 GCA_964519695.1 uncultured Spirochaetaceae bacterium | reverse complement strand
ACGCCGTCGAATGGGCCGCACGCATGGCGGCGGCCGGCGCGGGGGAGATCCTGCTGACCAGCATGGACCGCGACGGCACGAAGCAGGGCTACGACCTTCCGCTGCTGCGGGCGGTGACCGATCGGGTCGCGATTCCGGTGATCGCTTCGGGGGGCGGCGGGAACGCGGCGGACCTGGCTTCCGCCCTCGACGACGGACCGGAGGGCGGCCATTGCCAGGCGGCGCTGGCGGCCTCGATCTTCCATTTCGGCGAGACGACGGTCGGGCGGGTCAAGCGGGCGCTGATCGAGCGCGGGATCGCCGTCCGTCCGCCCGGTCCGGGCATCGATTGAGCTCGATCGGTATCAATTTGCCCCAGGGGGTCCCTTTCAGTCCCCTGCGGCCGTGCGCTAGGTTCCCGCCCCTTCCCGTGGCCGGACCTTCGGCCTGGAATCATGAAAACCCGCCCGCCGACGAACGGGCAATGGAGGAGCAATCGACGAGCGTGTGGGCGTAGAACGGCAGTTCACGCGCCACCGAGCGGGGACCCGGGGATACTGATGGACGGTGCAGCAAGGCGACTCCTCATCGGAGCGACGTTTGCGGCCGGGGCCGATCAACTCTTCCGGATCCAGCGCATGTCGATCGCTTCCCGCGAATGCCGAGGGAATGACATGCCCGTGATCAAGATCAAGGAGAGCGAGTCTTTCGAGGGCGCGCTGAAGCGCTTCAAGAAGACCTGCGAGAAGGCCGGCATCCTGACGGAGCTCCGCCGCCGCGAGTACTACGACAAGCCGAGCATCCGCAAGAAGAAGAAGGAAGCGGCGGCGATCAAGCGGGCGCTGAAGAAGATGCGCCGGTCGGTGAACTAGCGACGCCCGAGCGAGCCCCGACGAAAGGGTCGATTTGAGCCGGATCCCCGACAGCACGATTGCGGAGATCCGGGGCCGCGCCGACATCGTCGGCCTGGTCGGGCGCTACGTGGAGCTGAAGCAGGCGGGGCGGAACTGGCGCGGACTCTGTCCATTCCACACCGAGAAGACGCCCTCCTTCAACGTCAACCCCGATCGACAGATCTTCCACTGCTTCGGTTGCCAGGAAGGCGGCGACGTCATCGCCTTCCTGATGAAGCATTCCGGCCTCTCGTTTCCCGAGGCCGCGCGCTCGCTCGCCGGCGAGCTCGGCATCGAGATCCCCGAAGAACGCGACTCGGGCGAAGCCGGGCTGATGGCCCGCCTCTTCGAGGCGAACGAGATCGCCCACGCGCTCTACCGCGAGGCGCTGCGCGAGCCCGAGGGCAAGCTGGCCCGCAACTATCTCGTGTCGCGCGGCTTCGACGGCAAGCTCGCCGACGCCTACGGGATCGGTTATGCGCCGAGCGGCTGGGACGCGGTCGCGACGCGGCTGCGCGAGCGGCGCGTCGCGGCGGAGATCGGCGTGCGCGCCGGCCTGCTGCTCGACCGGAAATCCGGTAGCGGTCACTACGATCGGTTCCGTGGCAGGCTCGTCTTCCCGATCCAGGACGTGCGCGGCCGGGTGATCGGCTTCGGCGGCCGCGCGCTCGAGGCGGGTCAGGATCCGAAATACCTGAACAGCCCGGAGACCCCGATCTTCCAGAAGCGCCACGGCTTCTACGGCTTTCCCGACGCTCTCGAGTCGATCCGCCGCAGCGGGCGCGTGGTGGTCTGCGAGGGCTATTTCGATCGCATCGCCTTCGCGCGCGCGGGCGTCGGCGAAGCGCTCGCGACCTGCGGGACGGCGCTGTCCGCGGAGCACGGCGAGCAGCTGCGACGCCGGACCCGCGAGGTCGTGCTCGTGTTCGATGGCGACCGGGCCGGTCAGGCGGCGACCGAGAAGGCCCTTGCCGTCCTGCTTCCTCATGGGCTGCGGGTTCGCGCCGCCCTGATCCCCGGCGGTCGTGATCCGGACGACTATCTCAACCAGGAAGGGCCGGAGGCCCTGCGGCAGCTCGTCGATGACGCACCCGACGCGCTCGAGCTCTCGATCCGCAACGCAGTGCGTCACGGAATCGCGTCGCCGGACCGGAAGGCCGACGTCGTATCACAGGTCGCGCCGCTCATCGCGCGGGTGCAGGACCCGGTCTCCCGCGACGAATACGCGCGCCGACTCGCCCTCGCGGTCCAGGCAGCCCCGGCGGCCGTCGCGGCCGTCGTGCGCGATGCGGGGAAGAGCGCTTCCCATACGCCACGGGTCGATGGCGAAGCGCTCGGCCTCGAGCGAGCGAGACGCGATGCCCCGGAAGAGCGGCAGCTGCGCGAGCTGGCGCGGCTCTGCCTGCAGCGCCCCCAGCTCATCGGCGACGAGATCGCGCTCCAGATCGAGGATCTGCTGCCTCTCGGTGCCTGGAAGGCGATCATCCGGGCGATCATCGACGCGGCGCAGCAGGGGGAGATGTCGGCGACGGTCGCGGGCGGCGTCGACGCGTTCGCGGTCGAGACCCGGCTCGATCGGGAGGCCCAGGGTCGCCTGCGGGAAATCGCCGTGGACGACACGCCGATCGACGTCGAACGTTCGGCCGAGCAGGTCCTCTCGGATCTGATGGACTGGTTCGAGCGGCGAGTGCTCACGGCGCGCGGCGAGGCGCTGACGCGGCAGCTGCGCGATTCCGACGACGACTACGAGGACCTGCTCGCGCAGAAGGACGCGGCGCTTCGAGAGCGGCGCGCGCGTCTCGAGTCGCGCTCGGGAAGTGCGAGTCGGGCGAATGGCAGCCTTCATGCCAATGGCAGCCTTCATGCAAATGAAGGGATCGATTGACGAGACGGTCCGGAGCGGCAGCGGAAGCGGGAATTCACGAGTAGATTTCTGGAGTTCAGGAGGACCCCCCCA
>CAZFKD010000574.1:0-2832 GCA_964519695.1 uncultured Spirochaetaceae bacterium | reverse complement strand
CCCGGCGTCGACGTCTACGAGGGCCAGATCGTCGGCGAGAACCGCCGGCCCGGCGAGCTCAACGTCAACATCACCCGGGCCAAGAAGCTCGACAACATGCGTACGACGAGCAAGGACGAGAACGTCATCATCACGCCGGCGCGCAAGGTCACGATCGAGGAAGCGCTCGGCTGGATCGAGGACGACGAGCTGCTCGAAGTGACCCCCGTCGAGCTGCGCCTGCGCAAGAAGATCCTCAACCAGTCCTTCCGCAAGCGCTGAGCGCCGGCCCTGGGCGCGCGCCGAGGAGGACCGTCGTGGGAGATCGTATCCGGGAAGACGAACGCAAGGCGTATGCCGAGAGCGGTTTCTTCGTCCGCGAAGCCGTCTTCGACGCCGCCGAGCTCGAGCGACTGCGTGCGGCTGCCGAGCGGGCCGTCGTCCGCGCCGCGGAGGCGGCCGGCTGCGCCGAGCCGGAGCAGGCCTACGCGATCGACGGCAATCGTTATGTCGAGGCGGCGCGCTCGACGATCCAGCTCGAGCACGGCTCCGCCTCTTCGACGATCCGCGTCATCGAGCCCTTCCATCATCTCGACCCCGAGCTCGACCGTCTGCTCGCCGATCCGCGGATCGTCGATCCGGTCTGCGGCGTGCTCGCCGAGGAGCGGGTCGCGCTCTGGACGGACAAGCTGAACCTGAAGCGGCCGCGGGAGGGCTCCGGCTTTCGCTGGCATCAGGACTCGCCCTACTGGGGCCACGCCTGCAACCACTGCGACCGGCTGCCGAACGTGATGATCTCCCTCGACGACGCCGACCGGGACAACGGCTGCTTCCGCCTGATTCCGGGCAGTCATCGCAAGGGCTTCCTGCCCGGCCGCTCGGACGGGACGCGACTCGGTCCGCTCTTCACCGACCCGGCGCATTTCGATGTCGAGCAGCAGTGGCTCGCGGAGGTCCCCGCCGGCAGCCTCGTCTTCTTCGACTCCCACATCGTCCACGGCAGCGAGCCCAATCGCTCGGACCGCGCCCGGCGCGCGATGGTCGTGACCTACCAGCCGCCGGGCCATCCGATGTTCAAGGTCGAGGGCAAGCGCGAGTTCGCGTCTTCCCCGTCCCCGTCCGCGCGGGCCGCGCTCTAGAGATCCCGCAGCGACGCCTTCGCGAACTCCGCCCGCAGCTCCGCGTATTCCCGCGCGACGGGGAACTGCGGGAACTCGTCGATCACGTTCTGCGGCGGCCGGAAGAGGATCCCGGCGTCGGCCTCGGCGAGCATCGAGGTGTCGTTGTACGAATCGCCCGTCGCGATCGTGCGATAGCGCAGGGACGCGAAGGCCTTGACCGAGGCACGCTTCGGATCGGGCTGGCGGATCTTGTAGTCGCGGATCATGCCCTTCTCGTCGATGTCGAGCCGATGGCAGAGCAGGGTCGGCCAGCCGAGCTTGCGCATGAAGGGCTCGGCGAACTCGTAGAACGTGTCCGAGAGGATCACGACCTGGAATCGCTCGCGCAGCCAGGTCAGGGTCTCCTGCGCGCCCGGAAGCGGCTCCATGCCGGCGATGACCTCCTGGATGTCGCGGATGCCGAGCTTCTTCGCGGCCAGGATCTCGAGCCGCTGCTTCATCAGCTGGTCGTAGTCGGGCATCTCGCGGGTCGTGATCCGCAGCGCGTCGATGCCGGTCCGCTCGGCGAAATTGATCCAGACTTCGGGGATCAGGACCCCTTCGAGGTCGAGGCAGGCGATTTCCATGCCGCGGGTTTTAGCGCGGGAATGCGTCTCGAGCGAGCGGTCCCGGCGGCCGATGGTAGGATCCGGCGCGCCGCCCCCCCCCTCGACGCATTGCAGGAGCCGCTGCTTGGATCCGCTCGAAGCCGCCTTTCTGGGCATCGTCCAGGGACTGACGGAGTTCTTTCCGGTCTCGAGCTCCGGCCACCTCGCGATGTTCGAAATGCTGCTCGGCGACGAGCGGAAGACGAATCTCGTGTTCGAGATCGCGGTCCACGTCGCGACCCTCGTTGCGATCGCGTACTTCTACCGCGGGCGAATCCGGGACCTCGTCCGGGACGGCCTGCGCGGTGATCGCGAATCGCTGATCTATGGCGGAAAGCTCGCGTTCGCGAGCGTGCCTGCGGCGATCGTCGGGATCGGGTATCGGGATTGGATCATCGTCCAGTTCTCGAACCCCTACGTCGTTGGCAGCGCCCTCTGCGTCACGGGTCTCGTCGTCTACAGCGCGCGCTTCACAGCCCCGCGAGCGACCGACCTCTCGCCGGGGTGGCTTTCCGCCCTCTGGATCGGCTGCGCGCAGGCCGTGGCGATCCTGCCAGGCGTTTCGCGAAGTGGCTCGACGGTCGCGATCGCGCTCGCGCTGGGCCTCGCCCCGGCGGCCGCGGCAGAGTTCTCGTTCCTGCTCGGCATCATCGCGGTCGGCGGGGCGGCTGTCCTGATGCTGCCGGATATCCGCTACTCCGACCCGGCGAGCCTGACGGCGATCGGCATCGGATCGCTCGCGGCCCTCGTCTCCGGCCTCGCCGCGATCACGCTCTTCGTCCGCATGCTCGACCGCCGGCTCTTCCACGCCTGGGCGTGGTACTGCTGGCTCGTCGGCACCGCCTTCATCGCCTGGCACCTGCTCGCCTGAGCCCCCCCCCGGAAACGGCGGGAGCCGTTTCCAATAAAAAGCTCAAGGCTCGAGGATCGGATGCAGCCGCTGCGCCGGCTGAGTCTCGCGCAGCTTCTTCAGCGCTCGTGCTTCGAGCTGGCGCACGCGCTCGCGCGACAGGCCGAGCGACTGCCCGATCTGCTCGAGCGTGTGCTCCTCCTCCCCGCCCAGGCCATAGCGCAGTCGCAGGATC
>CAZFKD010000573.1:0-2834 GCA_964519695.1 uncultured Spirochaetaceae bacterium | reverse complement strand
GCGCATAACAGCCCGCCGCCCGATTCCCGACCGGCGGCGGGCGGGCGCCCGAAAGCGGCGAGACCGCGCAGGCCTCGGCGCTCTTCTGCCGGCGCGATGCCGCACGAATTCCGCCGGCGCGCGCGTCGCGAAGCGGGCCCTCGTCTGTACCTACGAGCGCCCTGGTCCCGGTCGCGGAGCGGCGCACGCGCGTCGTTCCGTGCAACCGCAGGCAGGGCTCGGTCGCGGCCCGCTCTGCGGGCTGCCGGGAGCTCACGATGAAGAACGCGCAGGCAACAGGCTCGACGGGAATCCGGACGCTCGGCTGCGCAGCGCGCGCGGCGCTCGCCGCCGGCCTCTCGCTCGCGCTGCTCGCCTGTCAGTCGGAGAACGACATGTCCCCCGGCGCCGGCGCCGGCCGGGGCGCGCCGAACGCGCTCTTCGCCGAGGACCGCACGGCCGGCGCCCCCGGCGTCGAGGTCCAGTTCACCGACCAGTCGACCGGCGAGATCAGCGCCCATCTCTGGGATTTTGGCGCCGCCGGCACGAGCACAGCGCCGAGCCCGCGCGTTCGCTTCGACGCCCCCGGCGTCTACAGCGTCGAGCTCACGGTGACGGGGCCCGCCGGCGAGAGCCGGCTGCGCAAGGCGGCGCTCATCGCCGTCGACGAGCCGCCCGTCGCGGGCTTCGACTGCACGCCGACCCGGGGCTTCGCCCCGCTGACCGTCGTCTGCAGCGACGCGTCGACCGGCGCGACGACCGTCTCCTGGAACTTCGGTGACGGCGTGACCTCGAGCCGCCGCAATCCGTCCCATGTCTACGCCGCGCCCGGCAACTACACCCTCCGGCAGACCGCGAGCAACGCGGGCGGGAGCGATCGCGTGACGATCCCGATCGAGGTGCTGCCGCTCTCGATCGGCACGAGCCCGGCCAGCGGCAATGCGCCAGTTTCCGTCGTCTTCACGGCTCAGACCGGCAGTCTTGCTGGTGCCCAGATCTGGACGCTCGACGGTCGCGTCATAGGCATTGCACCGAGCGTTCGGTACACCTTCCGCCAGCCCGGGACCTTCCGGGTCCAACTCAACTTCGTCGATACGGCCACCGGTCTCCTCGGCACAGCCGAGATCGACTACGTCGTCGGCTACGGCCCGGCGGCGGCGGATTTCGCGCCGACGCCGGCCGAGGGATCGGGCCCGATGACCGTCGTCTTCGAGGATCGCTCCAGCGGCGCGATCACGCGCTGGAACTGGGATTTCGGCGACGGCAGCGGTTGTACCTGGCCGGCCCCGGCGCCGGCCGGCGGTGTCCCGGCCTGCAACGCGGCGAGCCCCAGCCACGTCTATTCCGAGATCGGCAGCTACGACGTCCGCCTCGACGTCACGGGTCCGGCGGCGAGCGCCGGTGCGCCGGACGTCGCTTCGACCCGCCTGCGCAGCGATGCCGTGCGCGTCCTGATCCTCGACGCGAGCTTCGAGCTGCAGGCCACGAACGGCGAGATCGGCGGGGCCTGGACCTCGCTGCGCCCGGCGGATGCCCTCGAGCCGGCGGTGCACCGCGCGCTCTCCCGGACCCCGGGCGGCGACGACGCCGGCATGCCGAGCGACGGCAGCAAATGGGCCGTCCTCGACGGCCTCGGGACCGACGGCGCCACCGCGGTGGCGCAGATCGAGAACGGCATCGCGCAGGAATTCCTGCGGCCGGTCTCGAATACCGTGCTCGAGTTCGACTACGCGCTGCTCTTCGCGGAGCCGCCGGCGGGCGGCGTGCTGGACGCGGTGACGGCGACGGTCAGCGACGGCGCGACCACGGTCGAGATCCCGAGCGCGCGGACCGACGCTTCCTCGGCCTATGCCGGCGTGTCGACGCGCTATCCGACCCGGGACGGCAGCACGATGCGCGTGACCCCGACCTTCACCGCCGCCCTCGACCTCGCCGCCGCCTTCCCGGCCTCTACGCCGGACTCGCGCTTCACGCTGACGATCCGGCTCTCGAATGCGGTCAACGCCTTCCGCAGCCCGCGGGCCTACGTCGACGCGATCCGCTTCGTCGCGCCGGCCGGCGTGCCTCAGACGGCGCAGTTCTCGGTCGGCCCCGATCCGATCGTCGCCGGCGAGGACATCGAGTTCAGCGACGAGAGCTGCCTCTCGCCGGCGACGACGGGCTGCGAGGCGCCGACCTCCTGGCGCTGGGATTTCGGGACGAGCCGCCTGCCGACGCCGCCTGCGGCCTCGGGGTCGGTTCTGGCGAATCCGATCTATCGCTTCCCGGCGCCCGGGATCTACGACGTGACCCTGCGCGTCGCGCGGGCCGACCAGGAATCGGAGGCGACGCTCCCGCTGACCGTCGTCGGCGGGCCCGTCCCCGCCTTCGCGACCCTCGAAGAGGCCCCCTTCACGGCCCCGGTGACGCTCCATTTCGAGGACCGCTCGAGCTTCGATCCGAGCGATCCGATCGTCGCCTGGAGCTGGGATTTCGGCGGCTGGGGCGTCTCCAGCCAGCAGAACCCCGGCGCGGTCACGATCGGGCAGGCGGGGGACTGGCTGATCCGGCTCCAGGTCACGACGGCCTCCGGCCAGACCCGCCTCGCGGAGAGCGTCTTGACCGTCGAGTGAGCGCCGCGGCCTGCGGGCCGGTCTTCATCGAGCCCCGGGTTCGGCCGAAGACCCCCGCATGCGCCGCGCCCTCGCGAATCCGCCGTCGTCCAGCGATCCCCGTTCCCGGTCCCGGCGATCGGACCCTGGCCCGCTCCGTCCGCAGCCGGCCTTGCTCCCTCCCGCGGTCCGGTCGGCGCTCGGATTCCGGCTGGCGCTCGCGCTCGGACTCGGGCTGGGCCTCGCCGGCGGGCCGCCCGCGCG
>CAZFKD010000572.1:0-2859 GCA_964519695.1 uncultured Spirochaetaceae bacterium | reverse complement strand
CTACGGGCAGGTCGACGACACGAGTACGGTCTTCGTCGGCCCCGTCTCGACCACCACCCTCGAGCTCGACGACGTCGACGGCCACGCCGTCTCCGGCCGGCTCGTCGGCACGGTGCCCCTCGTCGCCTTCACCGGCCTGCGCGCGACCGTCCGCGGCGGCCGCGTCGAGGCCCGTCGCAGCCTCGACGCCCTCGTGCCCGGCGCCTCCGACATCGATGCCTATGGCGCGCTGGTCGAGCTGCTGCTGCGCGATCCGCGGCTCGGCGCCTTCGCCGTCGGCGGCGGCTTCGATCGGCTCGAAGGCGAGGGCGGCGTCACGGCTGATCAGCTGACCGGGAGCGCCGATCTGCAGATCTTCTTTCCGGACCTCGGCCTGGGGCCGGTCGATTGGTTCGCGCGCTTCGAGTTCCGCCATCGCGAGCTCGCGGGCGACGGTCAGCCCTTCGACGTCGATGCGGACGTCTACGACGTCGTGGGCGGCGCGCGCTGGTTCGCGTCGCCGGATCTGGCGCTCGTCCTCTCCGGCCGCTGGCAGCGCGTCGAAGAGGAGTTCTCGGCCGAGGACGACGCGACGGGCAGCCTGACCGTCCACGGCCGGCTTCCGCTCCCCCTCGGCCCGATCTCGGTCGAGGTCTTCGCCGGCGGCACGGCCGGGATCTCCGAGTACAAGCAGTCGCCCTTCCGCGGCGATCGGCGACTCGTCTACGGCGCCCGCGCGGGCATGACCCTGCGGCTGTTCTCGGGCCGGACGCTGGTCGAGTCGATGCGCCAGTACGACTGAGAGGCTGTGAAGATATCGTCTCGGTCGCGGCGCTTGCGGCGGCGGGCCATCTGCTGCGTTGCTCCTCCTCGCCGTAGCTCGCTACGACTCGTCGTCGCGCCTTGCATCTGATCCACCGGCGCTGCGCGTCGCTCGGTCGACGATATCTTCACAGCCTCTGAGCGGCCCCGAAATCCCGAGAACGGATCCGAACGCCCGCAGCCCGCAGCCCGCAGCCCGAAAGCCGAAAGCCGAAAGCCGAAAGCCAAAAGCCAAAAGCCCGACTCCGTGAGGAGCCGGGCTTCCTGGTTTTTCTCGTCACTCGAAGCTTCACTCGAACAAGGCAAGAAAACGAAAGAGTGGGAAAAAGGCCGTGCGACTAGCGCCGCTGCTCGCGCAGGCCGCTCGCTTCCCATTCCTTCGAGAGCTGCTGCAGCTTGCGCGAGAACTCTTCGAAGGGATCGTCGAAGGAGAGGATGATCTCCGTCGTGCGCGGGATGTCGTCGCCGTTCAGCAGTCCGCGGTAGCGGTTCAGGTTCGCGAGGATCGCCTCGGCGACCTTGAGGGCGCGCTTCTCCGTCTTGATCAGCGGCGACTGCAGCGTATAGACGTTGTTGCGGCCCCAGAGGCTCTCGTCGCGGACGATCGCGATCTCGCGGTAGACGCCGTTGATCGGATCGAAGTTGTACTCGACCCGGACCTCCTTGAAGATGTCCGAGTTGCCCGTGTAGAAGCCGCGCTCCTTCTCGACCTTGCCGAGCTGGCGGCAGCGCGGGCAGTAGAAGGTATCGCCGTGGTTCAGCAGGAAGACGCCCTTGGCGTAATCCTCGCAGTCCGTGTTCTCGCAGTATCCAACGCCGCGTTTCATGCTGGCCATCCCTGTCGGATGCCTCCCTGGTGCGGGGACCGGTCCGCCCTGCGGATCGTCTCCCTGCCTGATGCTGCCTGATGCTGCCTGATGCTGCCGGGTCTTCGGCTTCGCTTCGATGCACCGGATGCTGCGACGGTCGACCCTCGACTGTCAACTCGATCTCGCGATCCGCTCGGGTCTTCCCCGGACGACTCGCTGGGCCAAAGAAAGAGCAAGCTGCGTGCCAGGTATGGATGCCGCCGCCCGCGCGCGCCTCGGCGCGCCTGCGACGCAATAAGCGCCCCATTCGCCGGCCGATTGCCCGACGCCTGCGTGCGGCTTGCCCTCTCGGTCGCCTCTTGCCTTCGAGCCTCCCCTCCGTCCGGCTACCCGGGATGGGCAGCCGAGCGGCAAGCGGATTGCCTGCACGGGCCTCACCGCGCCGATCCGCCCAGGATGGGAAGAAGACTTCCGTCGCCGCGGGAGGTCCGCAATTCCGCGCAAGGCCAGGCGAGGCGGAATGCGAGCGGCCGAACGATGGCTTCCCGAACGGGGGGATGCTCGGAGATCGCCGGGACGTGACGAGACAGTCGGGACGAACGACGGAACGGGGGGACTGTCGATGCGACGGGGATCCGACGAAGACCGGGCTCGATGCAACCCTTCAAGCTGGTTTGTAGTGCGCGGAAGCGGAAGTTGTCAACGGTCGTCGTCGGCCCCTTCGCCGGCCGGATCTCCGAGTGATTGCAGGATGGCCGTTTCCCATCGCAGGGCGAGCAGGTAGGCGAAGGCGCAGAAGAGCGTCAGGTTGCCGACAAGAAACGGCATCCCCATGCCCTCGCCGAGACTCCCGCGCTCGATGTTCTCCGGATGCTGCGCGCGCCCCCCCACCAGATCGATGATCCAGTAGTTGAGGGGGATCAAAACGACGCCGACGATCCCGTAGATCGAGGCGAAACGCGCCGTGCGCTCGTCTCCCTCCGTGAAGCTGCGCAGGAGCAGGTACGCGAGGTAGACGAACCAGAGCAGCAGCGTCAGCGTCAGCCGCGCGTCCCAGACCCACCAGTTCCCCGGCCCCCAGGCGCCGCGCGCCCAGATCGGCCCCGTGACGAGCATCAGCGTGCAGAAGAGCGTGCCGACCTCGGCGCCCGCGACCGCCAGCTGATCGTGTCGCTCCTCACCCCGCCAGAGAAAGAGCCCGCCCGCGATCGCCGTCACCACGAAGCCGAGATACGCGCCATACGCGAGC
>CAZFKD010000571.1:0-2878 GCA_964519695.1 uncultured Spirochaetaceae bacterium | reverse complement strand
CCCCTCCACAACCAGCAGATCCCGCTCGTCTGGATGCCTTGGCAGCGGCAGATGATGCAGGCCTACCTGATGCCGCCGGAGCTCCCGGAGCCCGAGCTGCGCGAGCTCTCGGAGTTCGCGATGAGCTTCGTCGTCCGCAACGACTACGACCTCGTCGAGACCCTGCTCGACATGAACCGGACGATCTACCGCGACTTCGTCTACGTCCCCGGCTCGACGACGATCGAGACGACCCCGTTCGAGGTCTACGTCCAGCGCCGCGGCGTCTGCCAGGACTTCGCGAACGTGATGATCTGCCTGGCGCGCCTGCTCGGCGTCCCGGCCCGCTACCGCGTCGGCTACATCTATACGGGCGCGAGCTATGAGAACCAGATCCAGTCGGATGCGTCGCACGCCTGGGCAGAGGTCTACCTGCCCTGGACGGGCTGGTTCGGATTCGATCCGACCAACGGCTGCCTCGCCGGCTCCGATCACGTCCGTACCGCCTGCGGCCGTCAGTTCCGCGACGCCGCGCCGACGACGGGGACGATCTATCGCGGGGGCGGGCGCGAGACCCTCGAAGTGCACGTCCGCGTCGAGCGCCTCGACGGGTATGACGTGCCTTTGCGCGGGGTCTAGCTCGGGCGGGCTCCGTTCGCGGCACAAGTCGCGCGCGGCGCGGGGCATCGGATGCGAATGGCTCGCCCTTGGCACGGCCTGCATCGCTGCTCGTGTGTCTCTGCTGTTGCGATCTGCAAGCTGAAGCGGCCTTCGGCTGCGCTTGACTTCGCATCCGATGCCCCGCGCCGCGCGCTCGCCTGGGTGCTGGAACGGCGAAGCATCGAGCCAGTCCCGGGCGATGAGGCGAAAGCGGACGACGAGACGCTCGCCGCTCCGAAGGGGTGGTCTTCCGCGCGAACGCCTCGTCCGATCCGATCGCCCGAATCCGCACGATCGGCAGCAAGGCAACGATGCGACACACCCCGACGTCGCTTCGTCCCTGCGACGCAGAACGCCCTGGCATGGCACAACCCGATCTCAAGCGATCGCGCCTGAACCGCCCCCCGCTCCGGCACGCCCCGTCCTCGCACGCCGCGAGCGCCCGGCGCGAGAGGGGGGATGCGAAGTCAAGCGCAGCCCGAGGTCGCTCTTGCTAGGCGAATGCCGAGGCGAAGACAATCGAGAAGCGAAGAAGGCCGTGCCAAGGGCGAGCCATTCGCATCCCCCCTCTCGCGCCGGGCGCGCCTTGTGCCGCGACCCACGGCGCCCCGAAGCAAGAGAGGGTCAGCCGCGATCCGACCCCGTGGTGAAGTTGGCGGAGGGATCCGTCGCCGCGCCCGCCGTCGCCATCGCGTCGTCGCTCGACTGCGGAAACGCCTCGAGCCGGCCGAAGATCTCGACGAAGCTCTTCTGCCAGGTCTCCCGGAGGCGCTGGTAGTAGGCGGTCTCGGCACCGATCCGGACCTGCGAAGAGAGCGCGAAGGTATCCGTCGCATAGGTCGCGAAGTCGAACGGGAGGCCGACCGTGATGTTCGAACGGATCGTCGCATCGAGCGAGACGAGGGCGAGCTTGGCGGCGTCGCCGAGGGCGAGCGAGTGGTGGACCAGGCGATCGAGGATCGGTTTGCCGTATTTGGTCTCGCCGATCTGGAGGTAGGGCGTCTCGTCGGAGACGCCTATGTAGTTGCCCTGCGGATAGATGAGGAAGATGTCGGGGGCGCGGCCGCGGATCTGGCCGCCGAGGATCAGCGTGACCTCGCCCATCACGTTGCTGCGGACGAAGGCGGGGCCATGGCGCTCCTGAATCTCGCGGGCGAGGCGCCCGACATACTGCGCCGCCTCGAACAGGTAGCCGACGGAGAGCAGCGATTCTCCATCCGGCGCGCGGTCGAGGTCGCGCCCGATCTCGTCGATCAGCGCGCGCGTCGTCGCGAGGTTGCCGGCGGCGAGCAGCACGAAGAGGCGATCGTCCGCGGGCCGGAAGACGTGCATCTTCCGGTAGCTCGTGACGTAGTCGACGCCCGCGTTCGTGCGGGTGTCCGCTGCGAAGACGACGCCTTCGTCGACGCGGATCGCCAGGCAATAGGTCATTCGAAGGGCTCCCGGCCGCGGCGAATCGAAGCGAGACCCGACGAGGGGCGCGGACCGGACCCCGACCAGGCGACCGGGGTCGCCCGCGTCATCCCCACGGATGACGCGGCGAGGCCCAGCGGAGGTCGAGGATATGCGGGAAATGCGGATGCGGCTCGACCGGAACCGGCCGGAACGCGCCCTGGAGATGCCCGCGATGTTCGAAGCGCGCGAGGCGACGGCTCTCGGCGGCCGCTGCGTTGATCGGGCGGACCTCGGAGGCCCGGCCACCGGGATGGACGACGTGGTACGTGCAGCCGGCGACGCTCCGCTCGTTCCAGGTGTCGTAGAGATCGATGTGGAGCGGCGAATGGATCGGAATCCGCGGATGCAGGCAATGGGGCGGCTGCCAGGCGCGATAGCGGATGCCGGCGACGAACTCGCCGTTGGTCGCGGTCGGCCGCATCGGCACCTCGAAGCCGTTGCAGAGCACCTTGTAGCGCTCGTTCGCGAAGCCGAAGACCTTGACCTGGAGCCGCTCGACGGAGGAGTCGACGTAGCGCGCCTGTCCGGTCGAGGTCGATTCCTCGCCGAGCACGTGCCAGGGCTCGAGGGCGCCGCGCAGCTCGAGGCGCATCGTGTCGAGGGTGATCTCGCCGTAGTACGGGAAGCGGAACTCGAAATGCGGCTCGAACCAAGCCGCGTCGAAGCCCATGCCGGCGCCGTCGAGATCGGCCAGGACGTCGGCGAAATCGGCGCCGACGAAGTGCGGCAGCATGAACCGGTCGTGCAGCGCGGTGCCGTGGGCGATTGGCCGGCCGGTGAAGGG
>CAZFKD010000570.1:0-2885 GCA_964519695.1 uncultured Spirochaetaceae bacterium | reverse complement strand
AGACGCACCAGGAACGGCACCTTCTTCTCGACCTCACGCCGGGGTAGAAGCGGATCGCTCTTCGGAGCTCGCGCGGATTCCGATCGTGCGGGTCCGGCGTGAGGTCGAGAAGAAGGTGCCGTTCCTGGTGCGTCTGTTGTCGAGCTTCTGACGGGACGCCTCGGCGGCCCGTCAGACGGAGGAATCTGGAAATGAAATCGAGATCGATCGCGAACGCAGGGTGCGGATTTCGGATCCTGGGCGGCCTGGCCCTGATCGGGCTGCTGCTGGGCGTCGCCGGCTGCGCGTCGGCCCCGATGGAGGCGGATGGCAGCGGCGTCGTCAGCCGGGCGCGCGCGCAGCGTGACCTCGGGATCGACTATCTGTCGACCTTCAAGACGGCGATGGCGATCCGGGAGCTTCGCGCCTCGCTCGAGGGAGACCCCTCGGATCCCGTCACCCATCTCTGGCTCGGAGAGGCCTACCGCCGCAAGGGGCAGACCGAAGAGGCCCGCCAGGCCTTCGAGCTGGCGGCGAAGATCGCCTCCCAGCGGAGGGACATCCAGACCGAGCAGGACGCCCGCCTCAATCTCTCGGCGCTGCTCTCCCAGATGGGGCGCCATGCTGAGGCGATCAGCCACTGCGATGTCCTCGCCGCCGATCCGACCTTCCCGAGTCCCTGGCGGCCCCTCACGAATTGTGGCTGGGCGCTGATCCAGCTCGGCCGCTACGACGAGGCCCGCGTGCGGCTCGGTCAGGCGCTCGAATACTTCCCGCGCTACGGGCCGGCGCTGCTCGACCTCGCCATCCTCGAGACGAAGCAGGGCCACAGCCTCGCCGCGATCAAGGCCTTCGAGAAGGCGATCGCAAGCGGTCATATCTCGGGCTCCGCCCGCACCGAGGCGAACTTCCGACTCGGCGAGATCTACGTCTCGCTCGGCGAGCGGGACAAGGCGATCGCCCATTTCCGGGCGGCGGTCGAGACCGGGCCGATGCTCGAATGGGGCTCCCAGTCCCAGGCCTATCTCGATCTGCTTCGCTGACGGGTCGGCGGCCGCAGCGAAGGGGGCCGCGATCGTCCGGCGCCCGCCCGCGCCGGGCAGCGCTGCTACGCTCGGCGCCGCGGGGTGGGCATGAGCGAGCAGAAAGTCATGCTGCGAGCACGCGGCGCGGACGCGCAGCCGTCGTCCGAAGCGGAGAGCCTCGCCGGCGCGCCGATCGGTGAATATCTGAAGCGGCAGCGACTGCTGCGCGGAATGACGGTCGAAGAGCTCTCCGCGACGACCCGCATTCCGCTCCGTTCGCTCGAGCGACTCGAGGCCGGCTATTTCGATGGCGTCTCGGACGGCTTCGTGCGCGGATTCGTCCGGACCGTCGCGCAGGCGCTGGGCCTCGACGCCGATGCCACCGTCGCACGCATGCTCGACGAGCCGGAGGCGAGCCCTTGGGATCGCAGCAGCTCCGGCCTGTGGCGCAAGCAGGCGCTCGCCGTCGCCGCGCTCGTCGTGATCGCGGCGCTCTCGCTCTTTCTCCTGCGCGCGGGCTGGAATCTTCTGGTCGGTGGCACCGGCACCGCCCGCAGCCGGGAGGTCGTCGTCTGGCGCGATCCCGTCCATCGCCTCGCGCTGGAACATGCCGAGGAGCAGGGCGCGCTTCGTGCCGCCGAGGCGGCTGCCGAGGCGGAAGAGGCCGATTTCGGTGCCCACCCGTGAAGGCGGCGGATGGCATCGATCAGCTGTGAGGCCATCCTGCTGCGCGCCGTCGAATTCGGTGAATCCGATCTCGTCGTCCATCTGCTGACGTCCGAGCTCGGCCGGTTCACCGCGATCGCGAAGGGTGCGCGCCGGAGCCAGCGCCGATTTCCGGGGACCCTCGACCTCTTCAACCACCTCGCGATCGAAGGGCGGACCCGCCCGCGCGGCGGCATGGGCTTTCTCGAGCGGGCGCGCCTCGTCGATGCCCATCTCGGCCTCCGCCGCGATCCGGCATGTTATGCGCTCGCGAGCTTTCTCGCCGAGCTGCTCGACCGCCTGTCGCCGGAATCGCTCGAGCGGGAGGAGGCGGTTCAGCTGTTCGCCCTCGCGAGCGAGAGCCTCTCGCTGCTCGGGCGCGTCCGGCCGACACCCGGCCTGCGCGTCCTGCTCGAGCTGCGTCTGCTCGAGGCGCTCGGGCTGCGGCCCGAGTTCGGGCGCTGCGTGCGTTGCGGGAAGGCGCCGGCCGACTCGATCTCGCCGGATCACGTCGTGCAGTTCCATGTCCCGGACGGTGGCCTCGTCTGTACCGCCTGCGCGCGCGGGCAGGAGGGCCTCGTCTCCGTCGCGCTCGGGACCCTGCGCGCGCTATCGGCGGGGCTCGCGCTCCCGCTCGCACGCCTCGCCGAACACCCGCTCGGCGCGCGCGGCGTCGCCGAAGCGGCGCGGCTCGTGTTCCGATTCCAGCGCTTCCACGTCGGCGTCGAGCTGCGCAGCGAGCGATTTCTCGATCAGATCCTGCCGATCCCGGGGTCCGGAACGGGTTGACCCTTCCTCCCCGGATGGGGGATACTCCGCGGCCCCCGCTCCCCCGCGGATGATCCGTCGGGTCGCCGCGGGGCAGGTCGGGCCGATGGCTCGCCTGGACTCCTGCTCGGATCAGCGAGCAACCATCCCGAGAGACCCCGACCAGCGTCTCTTTCCAGGGCTTCCAGACACATGTCCGAACAAGGCACCGAACGCCCGGCTCGCGACGGGGACGATCGAGAGCGACATCCCCTCGCCATGGAGACGCTCGTCTCCCTGTGCGCATCGCGCGGCTTCATCTATCCGGCGAGCGAGATCTACGGCGGCATCGCCGGATTCTGGGACTACGGCCCCCTCGGCGTCGAGCTCAAGAACAACCTGAAGGCGCTGTGGTGGCGCCGGATGGTG
>CAZFKD010000569.1:0-2895 GCA_964519695.1 uncultured Spirochaetaceae bacterium | reverse complement strand
CGCCGCCGCCGATGCGCGTCGGCGGCGTCGCCGAGATCGATCTGCGCGGGCTGCGCGCCGAGGACGCGCTCGAGCGGCTCGATGCCGGTCTCGACGAGGCGGCCGCCCTGGGCCGCGACGAGCTGCGCGTGATCCATGGCATCGGGACCGGCGCGCTGCGGCGGGCGGTGCGCGAGTTCCTGCCGCGCTCGCACTGGGTCGTCGAGGTCCGCGAGGCGGCACGGGAAGAAGGCGGCGCGGGGGCGACGCGCGTCGTCCTGAGAAAGGACTAGGAGCGATGGCGAACGAGACGCCCGAGGAAGAGCGCGACGCCGCCGGCGGCGATGGCGCGAGCGACGGTCTGCCGAGCTTCGACGAGCTGGTCGGGACCTTCATGCGGGAGCCGTCGCTCTGGCCGGTGCTCACCGTCGCCCTCGGCAGCGGCGGGGCCTTCGCGGCGACGCTCATGATCCTCGCCGGCGTCGATCGCAATCCCTTCGCGGCGGCGGCGCTGCTGCTGGTCCTCGGGATGACGATCGACGTCGTCGTGCGCGCGCGCCGGCGGCCGAGCTATCGCAACGGTGCGCGCCTGCTGGCGCTCATCTGGCTCGCGGGATTCGTGCTGGCGGGCGTCGCGCTCTGGAGCGGGATCGCCTACACGAGCTGATCAGCGACGAGCGCTTCGGCGGCGCGATCGCCCGAGAGGATCGCCGCCTCGAAGCCCGCCCCCGCGAAATGATCGCCGGCCCAGTAGAGCCGCCGGCCGAGGCGGCGCCGATCATGCTGGACCCGATCGAAGCGGGCGAGCCGGCGATAGGCGCCGACCTCGAAGAAGGGAACGCGCGCGCGCGTGAGGCGCGTCTCGACGACCTGATCCTCGACGCCGGGCCGTGCGCGCGCGAGGGCGCGCAGGGCCGTCTTCACGACGACGTCGTCGGTCTCGCGCTCCCAGCGCGCGCTCGCGGCATCGCGCAGACAGGCCACGATCTGGCTCTGGCCCTCCGGCGCCCGGCCGAGATGCTGGCCGGGCTCGACCACGAACGACGCGATCGGCGAGGTGTCGCCCCGCGCGAAGCGGATCTCCTGCGGCGCGCGGCCGGTGACGCCCTCGATCGCGACCGCGAGACAAGTCGAAGGACGCTCCTTCGCCGCCGCGAAGAAATCGCGCTCGGCGATCGTGAGCAGCGAGCTCGCGACCTGGGCCGCCGCGCGCGGCGGCAGCGCCGAGACGACCGCATCGTAGGCGGCCTCGCTGCGCTGCCCGGCGGCGTCGACCGCCTCGATCCGGAAGCCGCCCGCCGGCTCTTCGTCGATCCGGTGGACCACCGTCTCGCGGTAGATGCGAAGCCCCTCGCCCGCGGCCTGCGCGAGGTCGAAGAGCGGCCGCCGCGGCAGCCCCGCGAGCTCCGGCCGCCAGCCGCCGAGCCCCCGCGCCTTCGCATACTGCAGCAGCGCGACGCGCGAGAGATCCTCGACGCAATCGCCATAGCTGGCTTGCAGCTCGGGCGTGAGCCAGAGATCGAGGGCCGCCCGGCCGAAGTAGAGCTCGACGTGGTCGCGCACGCTGCGGTAGTCGAGATCGGCGGCCCGCTCGGGCGCGCGCGCGTCGAGCTGCGCGGCATAGCGCGCCATCAAGCGCGGCCAGCGCAGGAGCTTCGCCGTCTTCAGGAGCGGCCAGCCCGGAGTCCAGGCGGCGCCGCGCAGGCTCGTCGGCTCGACGGCGTGTGCGCGGCCACCGCGCCAGAGGTTCGGCTGCACCGGCCGCAGCGGCAGCATGTCGTCCCCGAGCCCGAGCTCGATGGCCCAGCGCAGCAGCACCGCATTGCGCGCATCGAGCACCGGCCAGGACGCGTCCATCCAATGTCCCGCCTGCCAGGCGCCCCCGGCCCGCCCGCCGATCGATTCACGGGCTTCGTAGACGACGACGTCGAAGCCCCGGCGCGCGAGCAGCCAGGCCGCGCGCAGCCCCGACAAGCCCGCGCCGACGACGGCGACACGGGCATGTGTTCCCGGATCGAGGGTCATTGGCGGGCGCGTTCCCGCCCCGCGCGCAGGCCGGCGTCGAGCGTTCGCCGGACCTCGCCGAGGTCGTCGAAGGGGATGAAGGCGCGGCCCTGCTCGCGCAGGGCGTCGACGAGGGTGTCCTTCGCGAAGGCGAGATCGGACTCGAGCGCGCCGCAGCGATCGGAGACCCGGCCGTTGCCGATATGGACGCAGAAGGCGTTCGGATGGCGGACGCGATGGGCGGCGATCAGGCGGCGCTTGCAGGTCCCCGTTCCGCAGCCGCAATCGGGATCGGGACCGCCGGGCGCGACGCGCCAGACGTCGCCTTCGTACTCGAGATGGTTCGCGCGGAAGTCGAAGCGGACGCCGTGGATCTCCTGGAGCCGCTCGAGATTCCAGTCGAAGCCGTCCGACAGGATCTGGAAGGGGATCTGCTGCGCCGCACACCAATCGACGAGGCCGCGGGCGCCGGGATCGAGATGGATCGTCCGCAGGAACGCGACGAGCTCGGCCTCCGGCAGGACGAAGCCGTCGAAGAGCTCGACGACGTAGCTCCAGGCGGTGAACTCGCCCTTCTCGAAGCGGCTCCAGAGCTGGCGGCGGCGCTCGGCGAGGCGCTCGCGGGCGAGGGTCGACCCCACGTCCTCGACGGAGAAGGTGCCGTCGAAATCGCAGAAGACCGCGAGCGAGCGATCCGCCGGGATCGTGGAGTCGGGCTGCTCTTGCACGGGGGTCTCCGGGATTCGCGCAGGGAAGGTGGTTAGCGCATCCTCGCCGGCGCGGGAATCCGCGGGCGATCGGCCCGCGGCGCCGCCATCGGAGGCCAGCGCGGCGGATGATGCCCGAAGAGGGAGAGCGCGGGCCGGGACGGGCGCGCGAGCGAGCGGATCGCGCCGCGGGGCCGGCCGCGGC
>CAZFKD010000568.1:0-2899 GCA_964519695.1 uncultured Spirochaetaceae bacterium | reverse complement strand
GGCGGCTATGCGCCGACGATGGGCATCCTCGGCGCGGTGCTCGGCCTCGTCCGTGCGATGGAGTCGCTCGCCGATCCCGAGAAGCTCGGCGCCGGCATCGCGATCGCCTTCGTCGCGACGATCTACGGCGTCGGTCTCGCGAATCTCGTGCTGCTCCCGATCGCCGCCAAGATCCGCAGCCTCGCCGAGCGCCAGGAGGCCGAGGATACGATGATCGTCGAGGGCACGATCGCGCTGCAGGCCGGCATCGCCCCGCGCACCCTCGAACGCATGCTCGCCGCCCACCTCCCGCCGAAGGACCCGGCGCGATGAAGCCCACGCCGAAGGGAGCGGCCCCGGGCTCGGCTGCCGGACCCGCCCGCGATCGCTGGCTGCTCTCGTATGCGGATTTCCTGACGCTGCTGCTCGCGCTCTTCGTCGTCCTCTACGCCAGCGCGCGGCTCGACGCCGAGAAGAGCCGCGGCCTCTTCGAGGGGCTTCAGTCGAGCTTCTCGCTGACGGACCGCCCCGTCGACGACACACGGCCGGACCGCGTCCCCGCCCTCCGACCCGGCGAAGACGGCGATGGCCGGCGCCTCCCCGATCCGCTTGGATCGCTCGCGCCCCTGAACCAGCTCGAAGCGGGTCTGACCCGGCAGCTCGAGCGCGAACGGCGACGCCTCGCGCGGGACCGGGGCGTCAGCGTCCACAAGACCGAACGCGGGCTCGTCATCTCGCTCGCAGCCGCGGAGTATTTTCCGGCCGGCGGCGCCGAGATCCCGCCCGAACGACGGCAGGTGCTGGCCGCGATCGCGCCGCTGCTTGCCGCGGAGACGGGCTCGCTTCATTTCGAGGGCCACACCGACGACCGGCCGGTCGCGAACGCCGCGTTTCCCTCGAACTGGGAGCTGTCGAGCGCGCGGGCCGCCGCCGTCGCGCGCTATTTCATCGAAGAGCACGACGTCGATCCCCGTCGCGTGGCGACGACGGGCTATGCGGCCTTCCGGCCGGTCTCCGTCAGCGATTCGCCCGCGGAGCGCGCGCGCGACCGCCGGGTCGAGATCGTCGTTCTCGCCGACGGGGAGCTCGTGGAATCGACGCGCACGGGCGACGACGCGCAGGCCCTCGACCGACTGCTCCAGAAGCTCCCGCCGATCGAGGGCGAGGCGGACGAGTCCCTTCGTCCCCCCGCGCCCGGGCCGGCGCCCTTCGACATCCCCCTGCCCTGATCGATCCGAGCGGATCGATCCGGCTTCCCCGTCCATTCCATCGAACGGAGAAGAGCGCTTCGGCCGGCCCTCAGGGCGCGGGCGTCGCGGCCGGCGCGGCGGTCGCCGGACGACCGGCGGCGGCGGGCTGGGCCTCGAGCGCGGGAATCGCCGCGCGCGTCGTGTAGCGCGGATCGTCGCCGACGACCTGGATGCCGCGGCGGGTCGTCACGTTGATGACGAGCGGCGCCGCGAGGTTCAGGAAGATCGACTTGCCCGAGAGCGTGACGATCGAGAGCATCTCGACCTCCTCGCGCTTCTCGATGCCGAGCGCGCCGAGATGCTCGCGCTCGACCGGCGGATCGTAGGTCGGAAAGAAGCTCCAGGGCGACGCCACGACGAAGGCGAGGTCCGGATCCTCGAGGCTGACGAGCCATGCGAGCTCCGAGGCCTCGGCATGCTCCATGATCACGAAGCGGGATCGATTCGGAAATCCCGGCAGCGGCTCGAAGGTCACGACCTCCGCCTCCGTCACCTCGATCTTGCCGACCCGCCGACTCTCGAAACTGATCGAATCACCCATTTTCGCTGCCTCCCATTCGATTCTTCCCCTGGCCACGGACCATCCGGATGGCACCGACCGCTGCACTGCCCTGTGACGCGGCCTCGACGTTCGCCGAGGCCACCCGTTCGAAGATCTCCTCGCGGAAGATCCCGATCTCCTCCGGTGCCTCGATCGCGATCCGGACCTGGGCCCCGGTCGAGGCCACGATCGTGACCCGGATGTCCTGCCCGATCCGAACGCTCTCCCCCTGTCTACGCGTGAGCACCAACATCAGAACCCCCCGGCACCCGTTCCATCGGGCGCCTCATAGAAAATCGAGCAGCGTCGGCTGCTGCATGCGTGCGGTGACTTCGAGGGAGGCCTGCAGCGCGGCCTCCTGGATCGCCAGCGCCGAGAACACCTCGAAGGCATCCACGTCTTCGAGCAGCGAGACCTGCGAGGCGAGCTCGTCCCGCTCGCCCGCGAGACGGATCTCGAAGGAGTCGGCCTTCGCCTCGGCGCCGCCGATCCGGGCGCGCTCGAGGTTCACCTGCTGGAACGCGACGTCGAGATCACCGAGCGCCGCGTCGATCAGCGCCGGATCGTTCTGGTCGAGCCCCTGCCACAGCTGCCCCAGGACTTCGAAGACATCGACTCCGCCCTGGAAGACGTCCTGTCCGCTGCGCGTCACCTCGATCGTCACGCCCTCGTCGATCTCGACCGCGATCGGCCGATCGTCTCCCGCGAACGCCACCGTCGGCGGCGGCGAGCCCGAGACGAAGCTGCCCGTCTGGGCGAAGGCGGGCGTGTCGGAGGCGACCCCCGAGAAGACGTAGCCCCCGCCCGGCGCCTTCGCGTTCGAGGCATCGAGGAGCTGATCGAAGAGCTGTTCGACCTGGCTGCGCAGCGCCGCGCGCGCGTCGGGGCCGTTGGTCGAGTTGCGCGCCTGGACCGCGAGGGCCTGCGCCTCGCCGACGACGTCCATCGCGTCCGCCATCGCCTGCTCCGAGGCACGCAGACGCGTCCGCGACAGGTCGACGCTCCGCAGGTAGCGCTCGGTCTGGCTCATCGCGTCCTTCAGCCAGAGCGCCCCGCGATAGCCGACCGGATCGTCGGAGGGGCGGTTCAGGCGCCGGCCCGTCGCGGCCTGCTCCTGCGTCTGCGCCAG
>CAZFKD010000567.1:0-2913 GCA_964519695.1 uncultured Spirochaetaceae bacterium | reverse complement strand
ACGAGGCCCCCGAAGGGGTTCGATACGCTCGGCACTCGCTTGTTCGAGGGCTAGAAGGTCGTTGCCTACTAAGCCAATGGCGTATGTTGAGGCTGCGTGGACTTTGAATGGGACGCAGATCCCGCCCGACTCCGAAAGCGGCTGATGGAAGGCCGATTCGAGTCGGGTGAAGACATCGCCGCCCTCAGGCGCTTCGTCGGCCTGACGCAGGTTGATTTCGCTCGGGCGATCGAGATCAGCGTGCACACGCTGCGGAACTGGGAGCAAGGCCGCCGGCGACCCGAGGGCCCCGCAATCGCTCTGCTTCGCATTGCAGCGAGGCACCCGCGGATCATTCGCGAGAATCTCTTGACTGCGGCCTGAACCGAGGAAAGCTCCGAGTCGTGCGCGCTCGATCGTCGCAGCAGCCGCGTTCAGAGGGTGAACGAGTCGCACGGAGACCCCGGCGATCCCTGAAGCCTCGATCCTGAAATGCAGCGTAGAACGTTGAGCGACCTCCGGAAGTTCCCGCCGCCCTCCTGGAATGGCGCCTCGGTGCTGGCGAGTCCGCGCCCCTCGCACCGGCGCATGCCCATCATCTCGAAGCGATCATCGACGACCCGGCCGGATGCAACTCTGCAGCTGGATCTTTCGTTCCGGTGCGCGGGACGCTCGGAATCGTGTGGCGGATCGCGTCGGCGCTCGTCCAAAGCCCCGCCCCGGCGCCGCCAGAGCGATGTCTCATGCGCTCCACCTACAGCCTGCATGGTCTCCCAAGCCCGTCGGCCACCCTCGATGGCGTCGCATCAGGGCATTCGCGATCGGGCTTCGGCGGCAGTTCGAAACTCAGGATTCTCGTGGAGCAGAACGAGTTTTCAGGAGTCGTGATTGGTTTTCATGGACGACTCGGATCAAATACCCATGCTCAGTTGAATGCCCTTGGGGGCAAGCGCGCTTGGATTCGCCGCGAGCAAGCCCAAGGAACGAAATTCTACCGGGCAGAATCGAGATGATCGTTTTTCAGGTGATATGATCGTTTTGATATGAGATCTGACAATATTGACCGTTCTTCAGAGCCCGTGACCGTTTTTCACGACCGGAGGCTCCCGGAGCCCTCTAGCCCCGCCGGCTACGCGGCCCTCATCGACGCCTATGGCCTGGAAGTTCCCCTGCCGCACCGGCTCCGTGCGATCGGCCAGCATCATCGGATCAGGAAGACAGCGGACTGGCATCTCCTCACGCCACGCCACGCCCCAGAAAACACACTCGCGGGACACCTGGTCTTCGCCCTCAAATGGGAAGGGCTCGATCTGCTGGTGCTCAAGCGGCTCTTCGTCGCTGTCGGTCCCGAAGAGGTCGCGGGCATCGTGCGAAATCAGCCGACGGGTTCGTATGCCCGGCGGATCTGGTTTCTCTACGAGTGGCTGACGGGCGTGCGTCTCGATCTCCCCGACGCAACCGATGGTCGATACGTGAAAGCGCTCGATCCCGGCATGCAGTACGCCGCGGGAGAGGGGACACGCTCCAAACGCCACCGCGTGCGAAACAATCTCCCCGGCACGCCTGCTTACTGCCCGCTCGTCTTCGTCACCGAGACGTTGGAGGCCTTCATCGATCGCGACCTCGCTGCCGCCGCCAGAGCCGCGATCGCGCCAGTTCGTGCCGACATTCTCGCTCGAGCCGCTGCCTTCCTGCTGCTCGACGACTCACGCTCCAGCTTCGCGATCGAAAACGAAAGACCTTCGGCTACACGCATCGCGCGCTGGGGTCATGCGATCGAGCAGGCTGGAAAGAGGCCGATCGACCTCGACGAGTTCCTGCGACTCCAGCGCGCCGTCATCGGGGATTCGCGGTTCGTGCGGCTCGGGCTCCGGGCCGAAGGCGGATTCGTCGGCGAGCGCGACAAGCTCACGGGCGCACCGATTCCCGTTCACGTTTCCGCGCGTGCCGAGGATCTCGACGATCTGCTGGGCGGTCTCGTCGTGTTCACGAACGAACGATCGGCCGGTCTCGATGCGGTCATCGCCGCCGCATGCACGGCCTTCGGCTTCGTCTACATCCATCCCTTCGAGGATGGGAATGGACGTCTCCATCGCTACCTCTTCCATCACGTTCTCGCCGAACGAGAGTTCAACCCTGCCGGTCTCGTCTTCCCCGTGAGCGCCGTGATCCTGCGCCTCCTCGAGGACTACAAGCGTGCGCTCGAATCGCATTCGAAGCGGATACTGCCGCTCATGCGTTGGGAAGCGACCGAGCGAGGAAACGTGCGCGTATTGGACGACACATCGGATTTCTATCGCTACTTCGACGCGACGCCACATGCGGAATTCCTGTACCGCTGCGTCGCGGAAACCATCGAGAAGGACCTGCCCTCCGAGACCCGGTTCCTGGAGGCCTACGACGACTTCGCGGCCAGGGTTCAAGAGGTCGTCGATCTGCCGCAAGCGACGACCGATTTTCTGTTCCGCTTTCTCAGGCAGAACTCGGGAAAGCTCTCGAGCCGAGCGAGATCGAAGGAGTTCTCGAAGCTCGAGGAACACGAAGCCGCGGCGATCGAAACGATCTACGCGAGCGCCTTCGGAGAGCGGCCGCGGGCGTAGCCGACGGCCGCAGCGCATCGCCATCTCGATCGATCCCTCGGTCGCGAGGTGCTCGATCCCGTCCCGCCGAAACTGCTGTCTGAGGGCGTGATACCTCGCGCATGTAAAGGACACGAACATTTGCGCACCTCCCGTTGAGGTGCTCCGTTCGTCGCATCGCCCGACGCGCCGGCCTGGGAACAGGCGTATGCGATCGAGATCGAGGCCCTGGGCGAGCGGATCGCGTACAAGCACGTGATCGGCGGCTCGCTGCGGACGACGGGGATGCTCGGGAATCCGGGCATCGAGCTGACGCCGCGCGAGCGCGAGATCCTGATCGGGCTGGGTCTGGGGC
>CAZFKD010000566.1:1707-2917 GCA_964519695.1 uncultured Spirochaetaceae bacterium | reverse complement strand
CCGCGCACGACGATGATCGGATCGAGGAACGCGCCCGCCTCGTCGATCTTCTGCGCGAGCCGCTTCGCGTGGGTCGGAGAGAGATCGCGCTGGAAGGGCGTCGGCTCCACGGCATCGCGAGGCAGCACGGCGAGGATCAGCGGCCGACCCGAGAGCGGCTCCCGATAGGCGCCGAGCGCAGCGCCCCCGGCGCGTTCGATCTCGGCGGCGAGCGGCGCGACGGCCGGCGCATCGAGGGCCTCGCGCGCGGGGGTCAGGCGCTTGCGAGCCGCGAGCTTGCGTTTCCCGGGTGTCTGCTTGCGCGGGGAGGCGGCCTTGCGAGCGGTCATGCGCGGGGCTCCATGGAAGCGGGGGGCATCGAACGGTCGACCCTCTTGCCGCGCTCGCGGCGATCAGTCGGCGGGCAAGTCCGCCCGCAATGCCGAAAAAAGCGCTCCGAGGCCGGGCCGCGCCGAGGCATGGCCGATGCGTCTGAAACGGCCTCTCCGGATCGAGTCGAGGGTCATCGCCTTGATCTCTTCGGGCGATTGACCGTCCGGGCTGAAGCCAATGCCGCGCCGATGCCGCTCGATGCGGTTCGGGCATGATGCCCGAGGACGGGCCCGAGTGCATCGATCCGCCCGGGATGGCAAATCGGCTCCGGCCTGTCACGCTCCCGGGAGTCTGCGATCGACGCAGACGAAACGAGGAGCGAGGCGATGCAGCGACAGACGCAAGCGCAGACGAAGAGCACCGCGAGCGATGACGGTGCGGATCCGATCGTCTTCGATCCCCACGATCGGCGCTTCGTCGAAGAGGGCGTTCCGTTCGACGTGCTGGCCCGCATCCGCAGCGAGCAGCCCGTCTATCGAACGCCTTCGGGCGCGTGGTACCTCTCGCGCCACGAGGACGTCGAAGCCGCGCTCGTCGACGTCGATACGTTCCGCGCCGAGCTTGGCCCGATCACCGGCATCCCCGCCGGCTGCGCTTCGATTCCCGAGGAGCAGCATTTCCTCTCCGAGATCCCCGAGCCGCGGCATGGCCGGATCCGGCGGCTCTTCAACGCGATCTTCGCCTGGCATCGCGTGCGCGTGCTCGAGCCGACCCTCGAGGCCGAGTGCAATCGGCTGCTCGACGGCCTCTTCGCGAAGGGCGGCGGCGATCTCCACGGCGAGTACGCGCTCTCGATCCCGGCCTTGGGGGCGATCCTGATCGGGATCTGCGGCCGGTT
>CAZFKD010000566.1:0-1697 GCA_964519695.1 uncultured Spirochaetaceae bacterium | reverse complement strand
GATCCCGGCCTTCGCGATGGCGCATATCATGGGGCTCGGGCGCGAGGCCGTGGCGCTCTTCATGCAGTGGTCGAGCGACGGGACGATGATGACGCGGCCAGCGACGCCGGGCGTTCCGCCGGTGGGCCCCGCGAGCCATTTCTACTTCCGCGCGCGCATCGCCGAGCAGCGGGCGCTGCCAGAGCCGACGAACCACGTCTTCAAGGTCCTGCTCGAGGCCGAGATCGAGGGCCGCCCGCTCTCGGATGCCGAGCTCGCGACGCAGCTGCATTTCATGGTCCAGGCGGGCGTCCATACGACGCGCTCCTTCCTCGCCCATCTCATGAATCGCCTCGTCCAGGATCCCGAGCTCTTCGAGCGCCTGGGCGCCGACCGGGCGCTGATCACGCCCTATCTCGAAGAGTCCCTGCGCCACGACTCGCCCGTCCAGCGCACGACCCGCATCGCGACCCGCGACGTCGAGATCGGCGGCGTCCTGATCCGTCAGGGCGAGACCGTCGAGATGGGCATCGGCTCGGCGAATCGCGACGACGCGCGCCACGCCGCGCCGGCCGCCTTCCGCCTCGACCGCGAAGACCCGCGCGCCCATCTCGCCTTCGGCGCGGGCTCGCATGTCTGTCCGGGCGCCATGCTCGCGCGGCTCGAGGGCGCAACGGCGGTGCGTGTCCTGCTCGATCGGGCGCAGGCGCTCGAGCGGGTCGAGGGCGCGCTCTATCCGCCGCTCCCGGGCAGTCTCGGACATCAGCCGATCCCGGTACGACTTCGCGCGCGCTGAGGCGCGCGCCCGGCCAAGCCGGCGGCCCCCGGGCGCGCTCGCGCGCTGCCCGAGCGGCGGAGGAGGAACGGATCCCTGGGGGACTCGTTCTATCTATAGCCCGTTGCCGGCTCGCGGCCCGGTCGGGCCCACTGGCCGCGCGGGCGGCCCTCCGGCGCATGCGGTTCCGATCAGGCCGAAGGCCGGGCGCGCCCGCAGTTGCTGGCGCGGAACAGGCGCCGAGGTCTGGGCGCCGTCGCCCGGACCCGCTACGGTCCGCCCTCCGGCGGAACCGGTGCTCCACCGACCGCCACCCGAGAATGGCCAAGCGCCCGTAGCTCAGATGGATAGAGCATCAGCTTGCGGAGCTGAGGGTCGCAAGTTCGAGTCTTGCCGGGCGCACCATTCTTTCGCGGGGTCGTGCGGATCGCGGGTCCCGTCCCCGTGCGTCCCGTCCGCGTGTTTCCTGTTCCCTTCAAAGTCGCGCTCCCTGGCCAACGCTGCGAGCTTCGGACCCGACGCGCTCAGCATGCGCCGGTTCCGCGGGAAAGAGGGCGTGACCGCCCGCCATGATCTTCGGCGGATCGTCAGGGCGCAGGCTTGCCTCCGGAAGTCACATCGCGCCGGCCACAGCCGCTCGGTGGAGGGCGGCCGGTGGGAAAAGCTTGGAATCGCCCTCGAAGGACCCGAGCCGAATCGACCGGCTCGCACCTGCCGGTCCCGTGGAATCGACTTCTCTTTCCGATCCGCTCCGACTCAGGTCAGTGTCTGCCAGAACGGCATCGACTCGATCCGCCGCCCTGTAGCAAGCGAGCGCGATGGATTCAGAAGGGATCCGTGTCGGGCAGGTCCGCGAGCGCTTCACCGCACTCGAGATCCCGATAAGCCGTGAGCAATCGAATGTGGTTGTTCACGCAGATGTCCCAGCCGTAATTCATGATCG
>CAZFKD010000565.1:0-2917 GCA_964519695.1 uncultured Spirochaetaceae bacterium | reverse complement strand
CGGTTGACCGTCCCCGGGGCCCCGATTATGCTCGCGTTTTCCATGGGAGGCGTGCATCGCCGATGAGCCGATCGGAGATCCGCGAGGGACTGACGTTCGACGACGTACTGCTCGTCCCCGCCGCCTCGGAAGTGCTTCCGTCCGACGTCGATCTCCGAACCCAGCTGACGACCGAGATCCATCTCAATACGCCGCTCGTCTCCGCGGCGATGGATACCGTCACCGAGCACGAGACCGCGATCTGCATGGCCCGCAACGGCGGCATCGGGATCGTCCACAAGAATCTTCCGATCGCCGACCAGGCCGCCGAGGTCGACAAGGTCAAACGCTCCGAGTCGGGCATGATCGTCGACCCGATCACGATGCGTCCGGAGCAGAAGATCCGCGAGGCGCTCGAGGTCATGAGCCGCTTCCGGATCTCCGGCGTGCCGGTCACCCGAGACGGCAAAGCGGTCGGCATCCTGACCAACCGCGATCTGCGTTTCGTGAAGGACGTCTCGGCCGAGATCTCGACCGTGATGACGAGCCGCAATCTCGTGACGGTCCCGCCCGGGACGACGATGGACCGCGCGCAGGAGCTGCTCCACGCGCATCGCATCGAGAAGCTCCTCGTCGTCGACGAAGACGGCATGCTCTGCGGTCTGATCACGATCAAGGACATCGAGAAGACCGAGCGCTATCCCGATGCCTGCAAGGACGACTTCGGCCGACTGCGCTGCGGTGCGGCGCTCGGCGTCGGGCCGGACCGGCTGGAGCGCGCGCAGGCGCTCGTGGATGCAGGGGTCGACGTGGTCGTCGTCGATACGGCCCATGGCCATTCGGCCGGCGTCCTCGAAACGATCCGCGAGCTGAAATCGCATTTCCCGAATCTCCCGCTGATCGGCGGCAATGTCGCGACCGCCGAGGGGACGGAAGCGCTGATCAAGGCGGGCGTCTCGGCCGTCAAGATCGGCGTCGGCCCGGGCTCGATCTGTACGACCCGCGTGATCGCGGGCGTCGGCGTGCCGCAGTTCACGGCGATCCGCGACGCGGCCGAGGTCGCCGATCGCGCCGGGATCCCGGTCGTCGGCGACGGAGGCATCAAGTATTCGGGCGACGTCGTGAAGGGCCTCGCCGCGGGTGCGTCGACGATCATGATTGGCTCGCTCTTCGCCGGGACGGACGAGGCGCCGGGCGAGGTCGTGCTCTTCCAGGGGCGTTCGTACAAGGTCTACCGCGGCATGGGCTCGCTCGGCGCGATGGCCGCCGGCAGCCGCGATCGCTATTTCCAGGCCGGCGTCGATACCGAGAAGCTCGTGCCCGAGGGCATCGAGGGCCGGGTTCCGTATCGCGGCAGCCTCTCGCAGTCCCTCCACCAGCTCTTCGGGGGTCTCCGCTCCGGAATGGGCTACTGCGGTGCACCGGATCTGGGCTCGCTTCGTCGCACTGCGCGCTTCGTTCGGATCACGTCCGCCGGCCTCCACGAGAGCCATGTCCACGACGTGATCATCACGAAAGAGGCGCCGAACTACCGGCTCGAGTAGCGGAGCCGCTCGAGCAGGAGAGCGGGCTGGCGGAGCGGAGCTGGCTGAAGGAGCGGAGCCGTTCGCAAAAGCGAAGCGGATTGAAGGAGCGGCATCGTCGAGGGCGGGGGGCCCGCCGACGGCCTGCTCGCGAGACGAAGAGCATCCATGCGCCTTGGCGAGGCGCGTTCTGAGCCGATCCTCGCGCGTCTGCGCGAGCCCGAGAGAGCCCGAGAGAGCCCGAGAGAGCCTGAGGTCCCGCGTTCCATGGCATCCCATCCCAAGGCGGCGAGCTCGAGGATCCTGATCCTCGATTTCGGTGCGCAGTACTCCCAGCTGATCGCCCGCCGCGTGCGCGAGGCGCACGTCTACTGCGAGCTCCATCCGGCCGACGTCGCGATCGAGACGATCCGCGCTTTCGCGCCGACGGGCATCATCCTCTCCGGGGGACCGAGCTCGGTCCTCGACGCCGATGCACCGGACATGGATTGCGGCGTGCTCGAGCTCGGGGTCCCGATCCTCGGGATCTGCTACGGGCTCCAGCTGTTGGTGCAGCGACTCGGCGGGCGCGTGGAATCGGCCGACGACCGGGAATACGGCCGCGCATCGCTGAAGCTCGAGGTCGACGACCCGCTCTTCGAAGGGCTCTCGCGGGACGTCGAGCACGTCGTCTGGATGAGTCATGGGGATCGCGTGCTCGAGCTGCCGTCCGGGATGCGGCGGATCGCGACCTCGGGCGGCTCGCCGTTCGCCGCGGTCCGCTCCGAGGCGTCCTCCGGCCATGGGCCGATCTGGGGCGTGCAGTTCCATCCCGAGGTGGTCCATACCGAGGGCGGGCGCCAGATCCTCGAGAACTTCGTGCTCCGGATCTGTCGCTGCGAGCCGACCTGGACGATGTCTTCCTTCGTCGACGACACGATCGAGGCGATCCGGCGCCAGGTGGGTTCGGCGCGGGCCGTCTGCGGTCTCTCCGGAGGCGTCGATTCCTCCGTCGCCGCGGCCCTCGTCCATCGCGCGATCGGCGATCAGCTGACCTGCATCTTCGTCGATCACGGCATGATGCGGAAGAACGAGCGCGCCGAGGTCGAGGCCCTGTTCGGCGAGGCGCTCGGCATCCGGCTCGTTTCGGTCGACGCGTCGGATCGGTTCCTCTCGGCGCTGGCGGGGGTCAGCGATCCCGAGAAGAAGCGCAAGATCATCGGCAATCTCTTCATCGAGGTCTTCGAGAACGAGGCGGCGAAGATCGGGGGCGCCGAGTTCCTCGTGCAGGGCACGCTCTATCCCGACGTGATCGAGAGCGTCTCGGTCAAGGGCAAGTCGGTCACGATCAAGACCCACCACAACGTCGGCGGCCTGCCCGACGACATGAAGCTCGGCCTGGTCGAGCCGCTGCGCGAGCTGTTCAAGGATGAGGT
>CAZFKD010000564.1:0-2922 GCA_964519695.1 uncultured Spirochaetaceae bacterium | reverse complement strand
CCGCGCCGTGACCGGACTGCAGGTGCTCGAGGCGCGTGAGGCGCTCTTTGCGTGGTCGAGGCGTTTGATGGGCTGGTTCGACGATTTCGATCTCTTGTTGACGCCGGTGCTGACCCGGCCTTCGATCCGGATCGGAGAGCTGCCGGTCGATCCGTCGCCGGAGGATCTCGATGCGATGCGCCGGCGACTCGGCTGGCTGCCGGGCGCCTGGAACGTGACCGGACAGCCTGCGATCAGCGTGCCGGCGGGCCGCTCGCCGGAGGGGCTCCCGATCGGCATCCAGCTCGTCGCGGCCTCCGGGCGGGAGGACCTGTTGCTGCGCGTCGCCCGCTGGCTCGAGCAGGTACAGCCGTGGGCGCTCGCTCCGGGCTTTGCCCATTAGTTCAGGGCCGCCTGCCGCTTCCATCGCTGTCGGGTGCAGCCTGGCCGATCAGCCTCGAAACGTCTGGATCTGCGCATGCCGCGTCATCGCCGAGCCCGCCGGCCCGAGCAGCGCATGCGCCCGCAGATGACGCTTGTGGAAGAGGGGGATGAGCGCGTCGTCGTGGCGCCCTTCCTTCGCATCCGCGAGCACGAAGCGCTCGAGCTCCGCTTCCCCTTCGAGCCAAGAAGCCGGGCGGCGGCCGAGCGGCGCGTGGAGATCGTCGAGATCTGCCTGGGAGAGCGCGTCGCCGATCTCGTCGGCGCGCGCGACGTGGCGCGCCATCCGGAACATCGTGCGGAGCTGGTAGCGGACGTATTCGTCGTCGACCGGGAGCGAGCGGAGCTTGTGGACGAGGTGCTCGATCGCGACGCGGCCGCGGGATTCGCCGGGCGCGGGGAGCTCGATGGTCGGCAGCTCGAGCTGGTGGATCTCGGCGAGCGCCTCCGTCGCGAAGAGATTGGTCTCGTAGCACCACTGCATGTTGGTCATGAGATCGGAGTCGGGCGCCGGATGGCGCAGCGCGGCGCTGAAGGCGAGCTCGTTGGTCAGGGTGAAGGCGAAGTGGTGGCGCATCAGCGCGTCGAGGTCGACGGGCGCCCCGCTCAGCTCTTCGTAGCGGGCGTAGAGCCGTTTGAAATCCCCGTAGCCGATGATCGTGTCGCGCTGGCGCCAGGCGGCGAGGTCCATCATCGGGTCGCCGACATGGCCGATTTCGACGTCGAGGACGGCGAGGATGCGGCCCTTCTCGGTGTGGAACTGGCCCGAGTCCCAGACGATCGCGGACTCGCGCCCCTGCGAGCGCGGCGGGTTGCGCCTCAGCCACGCGAGCGAGAACTCGATGAACGGGTTCGGCAGCTGCTTCACCGAGCGGAAGAGGCGCTCGTACTGGCGGATCCCGAGCAGGCCCGACTCCGCCGGCGAAGGGGCGCGCATCACGCCGGCCCGGACGAAGGGCTCGATCGGGAGGGCGTGCAGGCGGGCGAGGATCTGCAGGTATTCGTCGACGGCCTGGATGCGCTCTTCGTCGGTCGAGGCGTTGAAATCGTTTCGACCGCCGACGCGATCCATCACGTAGGCGAGCGGGGACTCGATCAGGCCGTAGACCTTCGGCGTCGGGATGCCGTGCTCGTGCATCGTGCGCTGAAGGACCATCTCGTGCTCGAGCGGGAAGACGAGCGGCATGTCGGTCCGGTCGCCGCGGATGCAGAGCGCGAGTGTCTCGCTGCCGTGTTCGAGGTCGGCGAACCAGACGGGGCGCCAGCGGGGTTGACGCGCGATCGAAACGACGCGGCCGCCGACTTCGCGCTCGAGCCAGGCCACGATCTTCTCCGTCGCGTCCTCGGCGAGGGGCTGTCTCGGGTTCGTCTGCATGCGATTCCTCTCACGTGTTGGTGCGCTCGGGCGCCCGCGTCCAGCTTCGCCTGCGTAGCGCACCGGTCCCCCGGCGCCGGCGAAGCCGCTAGGCGGGTCGCCTCTGCGGGCTTCGGGACCGGCCGAAGGCGGGTTGCTTCGAGCGCAGCAGCAGCACCTGCATCGGGATCCGCAGCTCGGTCCAGTGGCGTTTGTAGTCCATCATCGGGCCCATGTCGTAGCGGGCGATGCCGTCTTCTTCGAGCCAGCGGATCTGCTCCTGCTGGAGCAGGTTCCCGATCGAGTCCGCGTGCCAGTCCTCGGCATAGCTGAACTGCTGGCCGCGGTAGACGTCGCCGGCGACGCCGCCGAAGATGAAGCCGACGTCGCGCTCGTCCGCGCGGGCGAAAATCGCGCGGCCCGAGCCCGAGACGGCGAGGCGCCGGGCCAGCGCGCGGTAGAAGCGGGTCGAGCCGGCCTCCGTGATGCCGCAGTCGGCGAGGCCCTTCCAGCTCGTGCGCTCGACGGCCAGCATGCGGCGGAAGGCCGCGTCGGCCTCGGCGCGACTCTCCGGGCGGATGCGTTCGAAGCAGAGCCCGCGTTCGGATGCGCGCCGCGCAGCCTGGCGCAGTCGCTTGCGGAAGAGGGCGGAGCGCCGGCCGAGGAAGCCCTCGAGCCCGCCTTCGAGCGATGCGCTGCAGACGGAGGTCGTGCGCGCGCGAAAGATCTCGAAGCGGTCCTGGAAGCTCCGCAGGATCCGCGAGCGCAGGGGCTGATCGGGCAGGACGCCCGAGAGGACGAGGTTCGCGGGCTGGCCTGCGAGCAGGCGCTCTTCGAGCAGATCGTCGAGCAGGTCGAGCGCGCCCGGGCCCAGCAGTGGACTGCCGAAGAGCCAGAGACTGTCGACCGGCTCGAGGGTCGGGCCGAGCTCGGGATGACGGCGTTCTGCCAGGGCGAGAAAGGCCGAAGCGTTCGCCCGCAGATGGAGGCGGCGTTTCGGGAAGAAGGTCTGCTGGATCGAGAGCTGCCATTCGGTCCGGCAGGAGAACGGATCGCCCTGTTGGGTCCGTGCGGCCGCGCGATTCCAGATCGAATCCGGATCATCGAGGTCGGCGAGCGAATGGATCATGGTGTGGCTGCGTGCCCCG
>CAZFKD010000563.1:0-2926 GCA_964519695.1 uncultured Spirochaetaceae bacterium | reverse complement strand
TGGAAACCCGCCGGGCACGAGCGCAGAGCCTAGCCCTTCGGCCCGTTCTTCGTGGCTCCCTTCGGCCACAACTCGAGCACGTTCGAAGAGCCGAGAGCCCGCTCGTCGCGGTCCGGCATGCCCGGCCCCGGCGAAGCCTGATTTCGATCGCTGCCGGCCCCGGTCGTCCCGCCCGAATCGGCGACGCGGCGAATCAATCCGGGGGAGACGTTCCAGCGCTGGCCATCGGGGGTCAGGACCGTGACCGTCTTCTTGTTGTACCGCGTCAGGACGCCTTCGGTTCTCGGGCGGCCGGGCGGATCGAAGGCGACCCGGTCTCCGATCCGGAAATCCAGCATCGCCGCATGGGCCCGCATCTGGGCCCGAAACCGTAGCCGCTCGACGATCCGGTGGTTCAGGTCGACGAGCTCGGCCTCGCTGAGGGCGTCGATATCGATCGGCACGCTTGGCTCTCCTTCTCTCTCCGCCGTCTCTCCCCGCCTTTTCTCGGGGTTGCCCCAGGCTTCGCGCGCCCGGGCGTTGGAGGCCGCTGGCGCCGGGCGGGTTCAGCGCGGGCGCGGCGGCGGCGCGGGGGGCAGATCGCGCGCCTCGACGATCTCCCGGCCCGCGCGCCGGGCATTCCCGATCGCCTGGTCGCAGAGCTTTCGCAGGACGTCGGAGAGCACGAGCATGACACGATCCGAGGTATTGAACCCCGAGCCCTCGCGGACGTAGCCCTTCAGCTTGCTCGCGACGACGAGGATGTCGGTCGGGAGGCTCTCGTCCTCGTCCTCGACAGCCCGGCGGACGATCGCGCGCGGCGCCGAGGCGGCCGCAGAGCCGGATCCCGCGCGGCCGGCCGGCGAGCCGGATCCCGAGACCGGGCCGTGGCCCGAGGTCGTCCGCATCCGCGCTGCGCCCTCGGGCGGATCGGGCACCTTCGGCGCCCGCTTCTCGACCGCCCAGGCCTCGCGATGGCGCTCGGTCGGGAGATGGATCTCCCAGCAATCGACCGAGCAGAAGACGAGCGCCGTCCGCACGCGATTGCAGGTCGAGACGCTGCAGACCCAGTAGACCGCCGAGAGCGCGATGTCGTTCTTGCATGCGCTGCAGCGCCGCCATCGTTCGGCCATCGCGAAGCTCTTCTCCCGCTCGTCTTCGAGCCTTCTTCCCGCGCTCCGCGAGCGGGCTCCCGCCAGCCCGGAGCCGGCCCGCGCCGCCTAACTCGCCTGGCCCTGCACCCTCGGCAGGACGTCCTTCCGGATCGTCTCGAGCGATTCCCAGGCGTATTCGATCGGCATGCCGCCGCAGAGCGGCTGCAGCATCAGCGCGCCGTTCTTGCGGATCTCCTCGACGGCCTCGTCCGGCGACAGGATCCGGTAGTTGCCGTTCTCGGCGCGCAGGGCCTCGACCGAGGGCGCGAGGCTCTTCGTCGCCGACTCGATGTCGTCGCCCATCCATTCGGCGTAGGCCTGCGCGTCGTGGAGCAGATGCGGGCCCCATTTCTGCCAGGCCGCGTCGGGATCGCGCGAGACGAAGACCGAGAGCGGGACGCCCGGCTTGGGGTTGATGCAGAGCCCCGGCTCCCGCCCCTCGGCGCGGCAGGCGTCCTGATAGATCTTCTCGAAGTTCGGATCCCCGCCCATCGCGAGCACCCCGAGCCCGAGCTTCGCCGCCCGCTTCGCCGTCGCCGGCACGCCGCCGCCGAGCATCATCGTCGGCCCGCCCGGCGTATGCGGCAGCGGCGTGACCTTGACGCGCCGCCCCTGATAGTCGAATTCCTCGCCCTTCCAGAGCCGCTTCATGACCTCGACCGATTCCTCGAGCCGCTGGCCGCGGCCCTTCATCTCGCGGCCGAACATCGCGTACTCCGCCGGGACATAACCGATCGCGACGACGTACGAGACGCGCCCGCCCGAGACGAGATCGAGGACCGCCATCTGCTCCGCGAGCTCGACGGGGTCGTGGAGCGGCACGATCAGCGCCGCGACCTGGATCGCGATCTTCTGCGTGCGCGCCGCGAGGGCCGAGGCCAGGATCAGCGGAGCGGGGAGATAGCCGTCGGCGGAGCGGTGGTGCTCGCAGACCTGCAGCCCGAGGCAGCCGTTCTGCTCGCCCCAGCTCGCCATCTCGAGCGCCGCCTTGTAGAGCTCCGCGCGCGGTGCACCGAACGCCGGCGCGCGCATGTCGAGTCGCATCGTGAACATCGGGAATCCTCCTGCCCGGCGCGCTCGCCCGGCCCGCATCGCACACGCGGGTCGCATAGCCGATCCGCCCTGCGCGGCGCCGACGCCCGATCCTAGACCATCGGCGCGCCAGGCGAGCGAATTCCGGCCGGGTCGTGACCGCATCCGTCACACCCCTGGCCGATGACGGTGGACCCCCTTCGCCCGAGGTCCCCGCATGCCCGCCGACATCCTCCCCGCCGCTCTCACGCCCGAGCTCGCCCTCGCGCTCCTGCTCGGCCTGATTCTCGGCGCGCTGCTCGGCGCGTGGCTCGCGACGCGCTTCCACGGCCGGCTGCAGCACGTCCTGCACGACCGCTTCGAAGCCCTCTCCGCCCTCGCCCTCGACCGCACGAGCGAGCGCTTCCTGCATCTCGCCGGCGAGCGCCTCGGCTCCCTCGAGCGCGCGAGCGACGCCTCGCTCGCCCAGCGTGAGGCCGCCGTCGAGGCCCTCGTCCGCCCGCTCCGCGAGTCCCTCGCCCGGGTCGACGCCAAGCTCCAGCAGGTCGAGACCCAGCGCCAGGGCCACCACGAATCCCTGACCCGCCATCTCGAGCTCGTCGCGAACGCGAACCGCCTGCTCGAGAAGGAGACGCGCAACCTCGGCCAGGCGCTGCGCTCGCCGAACGCGCGCGGCCGCTGGGGCGAGCTCCAGCTGCGCCGCGTCGTCGAGCTGGCCGGCATGCTCGAACACTGCGACTTCGCGGTGCAGTCGACGCTCG
>CAZFKD010000562.1:0-2934 GCA_964519695.1 uncultured Spirochaetaceae bacterium | reverse complement strand
CAGTCCGCGGGGCCGGGGGCCGCGCCGGCCGCCGCGACGCAATCGCCGCCGCAGCCCGCGATCGCGCCCGTCGTCACGGCCGGCCGTCCCTCCCTCGAGCTCGCCGTGCCCGAGCCCGGCCCGGCCGATCGCGCCCGCCTCGAATCCCTGCTCGCCGCCGGCGTCGCCGCGAAGGCCTCGGACATCCATCTCCACGCCGGGGGGCCGATCAAGCAGCGCCGCATCGGCGAGCTCCTCGTCGTCGACGAATCGGTCGACCCCGCCGCCGTCGAACGCATGGTCGCGGCGGCCCTCACGCCCGAGCAGCGCGCCCGGCTCGCGCATGCCGGCGAGCTCGATTTCTGCTTCGACCTGCCCGGGGTCGGCCGCTTCCGCGCGAACGCCTATCGCCAGCAGCGCGGGCTCGACGCCGTCTTCCGCTCGATCCCGGATCGCCCGCCGACCCTCGAAGAGCTCGGCCTGCCCGAAGAGCTGAAGAAATACACCGACTATCACCAGGGCATGGTGCTCATCACCGGCCCCGCCGGCTGCGGCAAGTCCTCGACCCTCGCGGCCCTCGTGAACCACATCAACGCGAACCGCGACGACCACATCCTCACGGTCGAGGATCCGATCGAGATCGTGCATCCCTCGAAGCGCTGTCTCGTCAACCAGCGCCATGCCGGCCACCACACGAAGACCTTTTCCCGCGCCCTGCGCGCCGCGCTGCGCGAGGATCCGGACATCATCGTGATCGGCGAGCTGCGCGACCTCGAGACGATCAGCCTCGCGATGACGGCGGCGGAGACGGGGCATTTCGTGCTGGCGACGCTGCATACGGCGAACGCCGTGCGGACGGTGAACCGGATGATCGGCGCGTTTCCGTCGAACGAGCAGGATCAGGTCCGCGCGATGCTCTCGGAGTCGCTGCGCGCGGTGATCTCGCAGCGGCTGGTTCCGACGGCGGACGGCGAGAGCCGCGTCCCGGCGCTCGAGATGCTCGTCATCAATCGCGCGATCGGCAATCTCATCCGGGATCAGAAGACGATCCAGATCCGCTCGTCGATGCAGACCGGCAAGGCCCACGGCATGTACCTGCTCGAGCAGTCGCTGAACGAGCTCGTCGCCGCGGGCCGGATCACGCGCGAAGTCGCGCTCTCGCTGGCGGAAGAAGAAAAGCTGATCACGGCCGGCGTCTGATCGCGCGGGCGATCGGCGCGGGTTCCCGGCGGATCGCCGCGGCGGGACCGGAGCGGCAGGGAGTGGCAACCGAATGGCCCGGATCGATCCGCTGCTGCGACATCTGAAGGAACACGACGGCTCGGACCTGCACCTCGTCGCAGGCCAGCCGCCCCGCTTCCGCTCGAAGGGCTCGGTCCGCGCGATCGAGGGCCACGGCGTGCTGTCCGGCGACGTGCTGCGCGCCATGATGCAGGAGGTCGCCTCGAACCGCGGCTGGGCGGAGTACGAGACGACGGGCGATCTCGACTTCGCCTTCAGCCTCGAGGGCGTCGCCCGCTTCCGCGCCAACTACTTCGTTCAGCTCTCCGGCGCGGCCTGCGTCTTCCGCATGATCCCGGAGACGATCATCTCGCTCGAGGACTTGAGCCTGCCGCAGGCCGTGCGCGACCTCGCCGACCTGAAGGAAGGCCTCGTCCTCGTCACGGGCCCGACCGGCTCGGGCAAGTCGACGACCCTCGCCGCGATCATCGACAAGATCAACAAGACCTACTCGCGCCACATCGTGACGATCGAGGACCCGGTCGAGTTCGTCCACCAGAATCGCAACTCGCTCTTCTCCCATCGCGAGGTCGGCCTGCATACCCAGGGCTTCAGCCCCGCCCTGCGCTCGGCGATCCGCCAGGACGCCGACGTCATCCTCGTCGGCGAGATGCGCGAGATGGAGACCATCAGCCTCGCGATCACCGCCGCCGAGATGGGCATGCTCGTCTTCGGCACGCTGCATACCAACAACGCCGCGAAGACGATCGACCGCATCATCGATGCCTTCCCGGCGGAAGAGCAGAACATGGTCCGCCTCTCGCTGTCCGAATCGCTGGCGGGCATCGTCTCCCAGCTGCTGCTTCCGCGCGCCGACAAGCCGGGGCGCATCGCGGCGAACGAGATCCTGCTGAAGACGTCGGGCCTGCCCAACATCATCCGCGACGGGAACACGCCGATGCTCGCCTCGATCATCCAGTCGGGGAAGGCGCAGGGCATGCAGGCGATGGACGACGTGCTCTTCCAGTACGTGAAGGACAAGAAGGTCTCGGCCCACGACGCCTATCTGAAGGCGACCGACAAGGCGCGCTTCGCCCCGCTGCTGAAGGCGGAGGGCGGGATGCCGGAGCCGGGGGCCTAGGCCCAACCGCCCGCAGCCGCCGGAGCTGCGCTGGCATCTGCTCCCCGGCGTGCGAGAATCGCCGCGGGGGAGAGAGGGAGGACACCCAACCTGGGGGTTCCCCCGATGATGCTCCGAAATGCTGCTGCTGCCGTTCCTGCCCTCCTGACCGCCTTCACGACCCTGATCCTGCTCGCGAGCGCCGCCTCGGCGCTCGATGGCATCGATCTTCGCGACCCGATTCCGACGGCTGCGCCGGGCGAGTGCCCGCTGCTCACGCAGATCCGATATCCGTTCATGTGCTCCGGGGAAGCCGCCTCGCCGGGCGGACACGCTCTCGTGCAGGTGAGGCCCCTGAATCCGGATCCGTCGTGGGAGAGCGCGCGCCAGATTCCGCGCATGAGCGATTGGACCGAGGGCAACGGAACCTGGGGCCCGGACCTGAATCAGGACTGAGACGCGTCGAAGATCGCCGGCCGCTCGAGGCCGGCGGCGCGCCGGGGCCGGCGCATCGGGGATCGGGTCGATCGATCGAGAGAGAGAAATGACCCGACTCGATGCACCGGCCACCCAGCGCAATCGCGAGCCCATCCTCGCGATCCTCCGGCGTTGGC
>CAZFKD010000561.1:0-2935 GCA_964519695.1 uncultured Spirochaetaceae bacterium | reverse complement strand
GCCCGCCTGGGCGGCAGCAGCGGCGCTCGTGCTGCTCGCCGTCGGCGGCCTCGGCGGCGCCTACCTCGAGAATCTCCGCAGTGCCGGCTCTGCCGATCTGCGGGGGGATTCGGCCGCCTATCAGCTCGCGAGCGCACCGCCGGGCGAGGCCCTGACCGCGACGCCGATGCTCGACGTCGTCTTCAGCGACTCGGCCTCGGCGCGGCAGATCTGGAGCATGCTGCGATCGCTCGGGGTCGAGATCGTCTCCGGCCCGACGAATCTCGGCGTCTATCGCCTGCGACTGTTGCCCGCGGCCTCCGAGGGGCGCGACCCGACGAGCGCGGATGCAGCGGCGATCGCCGCGCGCCTGGTCGCGCCGGACTCCGCCATCGCGATCTTCGCGGAGCCCGTTCCATGACGATCGCCCGAGCCGTCGAAACGAGCGCCGCCCGGATCTCCGGGCTGGCGCTCGCCGCCGCCCGCTGTTCTGGGGGCGCTCTCGCTCGCGTTCCCCGCGGCACGTGCGTTCGCCGAGGACGTCGGTGCCTGCGGGCCGTTCGAGGCCGGACCGACGGGCATCGTCGAGCTTGCCGCGGACCGCAGCCTGCGCGATCCCGGTGTCCAGGCGTCGGCCCAGGCCGGTGCCCCGACCGACCCTGGCTCGATCGTCCCGCTGCCCGGACCCGCCCCCGAAGATGCGACCGGAGCGGGCGCCGCCGACGATGCCATCGATGCTGCCGGAAGAGGGAATGCGGCCGCCGAGGCGGACGCGAGCGAGGCGCTCCTCGCGCTGCCGAAGAACGCCGCCGGCACCCTCCCCACCGATTTCGAACTCGGTCCCGGCGCCGAGATCGCCCATTCTTTCTTCTCGCCCGTCATCTGCGCGACCGTCGCGCGGGTCACGGGACCGCCCGGTGCGACGCTCGATCAGCTCGTCACGGTCGTCCCCGAGACCGGCATCGTCGTCCCGAACGACGTCTACGCGAGCGCGGCCGACGAGATCGTCCCCGTCCAAACGGCTCCGGTCGCTGCGGACCCCTACGCGCCGCTCCAGTACGGCCTCGCACTCTCCGGCGTGAAGGACGCTCGCGCATTCGGCGCCGGCCACGGCGTGCGCATCGCACTGCTCGATTCTGCGCCCGAGATCGCGCATCGCGATCTCGAGCCGAGCGACATCGTAGCCATCGAGACCGAATCGCCGAGCGACGCCGGCGTCCATGGGACGTTGATGGCGGGCGTGATCGGCGCCGCCGAGAACAACGGCTACGGGATCGCCGGCCTCGCGCCCGCGGCGCGCATCGTCTCGATTCCGATCTGCGTGCCGAAGGGCGGCGCGGGCGGGCAGTGCACGATCTATCAGATGCTCCAGGGCTTCGACCACGCCTACGACGCGGAAGCCGTGATCGTGAACCTCTCGCTCTCCGGCCCCCCGAACCCGCTGCTCGAGCGCGGCGTCGCCCGGCTCGAGGAGCTCGGAATGGTCGTCGTCGCGGCCGCGGGCAACGAGGGGCGCGAGGAACGGCGCTATCCGGCGGCCTATCCGAGCGTCGTCGGCGTCGGCGCGGTCGACCGCGACGGACGGCTCTTCCGCTCGAGCAATCGGGGGGCCTGGGTCGAGCTGCATGCGCCCGGGGTCGAGGTGCTCTCGACGGTGCCGGGCAGCGCCTTTGCCTTCGGGAGCGGGACGAGTCTCGCCGCTGCCCACGTGACGGGCTCGCTCGCCGTCCTGACCGGCATCACCGGCGACGCGAAGCGCGCCCGGAGCGAGCTCTTTCGCGTCGTGAATGCCCGTGCCGGAGGCGGTTTCCCGATCCTGCCGCCGGTCTGCGAAGTCCTGCGCCGCACGGGCCGGGTCTGCGGCGCGCCCGACGCTCGGCCTTCACCGAAGAAGGACGAGGAGCGTTAGGCGGGGCCCCGGGGCCGATCGATCGGCGTCCCGCCGGCGGCTCGGGGCTTCACGCGGCCGGTGCGCCGGCGAGCGGATGGGCGCAGCGGCGATCTTCGCGCTGCCCGGTCCTTCCGGTCGGGATCGCCGCGAGCTGGGGATGACGGGCGCGCAGCTCGCGCAGGCCGCGCAGCACGCGCATCTTGGCGGCGGCCTCGCTCTGGCCGCAGCGCTGCCCGATCTCCTGATACGAGAGCCCTTCGAGCACGCGCAGGACGATGCAGTCCCGCGTACGCACGTCGAGGGCGGCGAAAGCCGCCGAGAGGGCCTCGCGCAGGATCGGATCGCCGGGGATCGCGGCCGTGCTCGGCTGCAGCGGGTCGGCTTCGAAGGCGTCATGGCGGCGGCTGCGCGCCGCGCGCCGGCGCAGCTCGATACGGCAGGCATTCAGCGTCACCACCGAGAGCCAGTGGCTGAACGGCCGATCGGGGGCGAAGCGGTCGAGAAAGCGGTGGACGTTGGTGAAGACCTCCTGGACGACGTCTTCGGCTTCGATCTCGTCGCCGAGGATGCGGGCGGCGCGGCGGCGCAGCCGGGCGGCGTGGCGCGCGACCAGCTGGTCGAAGCAGTGACCAGCGTCGGGGCCGCGGGCCTTCAGGCGGCGGACGAGCTCGGCGTCGGGATCCTGGTCTCGGGCGGGCAAGAAGGCGGTCATGCGGGCGAAGCCTCCGGATCGGTTCGCCGGGTTCGTTTCCGCGACGCGCGCAAAGGTGCCCGTTTTTTTCAGGGACGAGCGATGGGCGCGGAAAAAGGAGCGGGCGGGGCAGGCGCCTCGACGGGCGGGTCCGGATCCGGCGGCGGCGCCGCGGAGGCTTGCGGGTCCGGATCGGTTGGCGTTGCCCCGAGCGCCTCGAGGTGGCGTTTCGCGCGCTCGATCCGGGCAGGATCCCGCTGGCGACGGCCCAGCTCGGCGACGATCCGCCATTCGCGGATCGCCTCCTCCCGCCGGCCGCCGAGCTCGTACGCGATCGCGAGGTTGTTGTGGGTCGAGACGGCACCGGGCACCAG
>CAZFKD010000560.1:1095-2937 GCA_964519695.1 uncultured Spirochaetaceae bacterium | reverse complement strand
GTGCGCTGCTCGCGCCGTGCAGCGGCCGGAGGCGCCGCGGATCTCCGATCCCGATTCCGACTCCGATCGCGACGCGACTTCAATCCGAAACGCTGGAGCCCCCGATGCCGATCAGCCCGATGGACGAATATCTCGCCCACCAGACCACCGACACCTTCGACTACGTCTTCACCAGCGACCGCAACTTCTACGACCGCTACTACTTCAACATGCACGACTCGAAGGGTGACTTCTTCATGGTCGCCGGGCTCGGGCAGTACCCGAACCTCGGGGTCACGGACGCCTTCGTCACGATCTCCCACGGCACGCAGCAGTACACCGTGCGCGCCTCCCGCGCCCTCGGCAGCAATCGCATGGATACGAGCGTCGGCCCGTTCTCGATCGAGGTGATCGAAGGCTTGAAGTCGCTGCGCCTGCGCTGCGCCGAGAACGAATGGGGCGTCTCCTTCGACGTCCGCTTCGACGGCAGCGTCCCCGCCCTCGAGGAGCCGAAGACCTTCCAGCGAAACCGCGCCCGCATCACCTCCGACGTCTCGCGTTATGCGCAGGTCGGCAGCTACACGGGCAGCGTCACCGTCGCCGGCCAGCGCTACGAAGTCACCCCCGACAAGTGGAAGGGCGCGCGCGACCGCTCCTGGGGCATCCGCCCCGTCGGCGAGCGCGAGGCCCCGGGCATCGCGATCGAGGACCTGATGGCAGGCCAGCACGGCTTCTGCCATCACTGGATCCCGCTCCAGCTCGACCGCGGCATGTACAAGGTCATGTGGGACGCCGATTATTCGGGCCGCGTCATCGTCGAGGAGGCGGCCTTCGCGCCGGCCTACGGCCGGGAAGGCGGCATCGAGCACTACGGCACGCCGAAGATCGAGCCCGTCTTCCTCTCCGGCACGCGCGAGCTGAAGTCCGCGCGCACGACCCTGGTCGGCCCGGACGGCAAGGACCTCGTCATCACGAGCACGCCGCTGCGGACCGTCTACCTCGCCGCCGGCACGGGCTACATCCCGAGCGACGAATGGGGTCACGGCCACTACAAGGGCAAGCTCGTCGTCGAAGGCCGCCAATACGACATGAGCACCCAGGAGAAGCGAACGCCCTTCGCGATCCTGAACGAGACGCTCTGCCGCTTCGACCTGTCGACGGGCGAGGTCGCCTACGGCATGCACGAGAACATGTGTCTCGGGGTGTTCAAGCCGTATGGCTTCGAGAAGGGCGATCAGATGGCGCCTTGAGCGGGGCGGAGTTCCAGCTGTTTTTCGCTGGTTGGTGCGGTGGTGATGTGTTGCCGGTGCGTTCTGCGGGAGCGGTCGATCAGAGCTCGACTTCGACTGCGCAGACGGCTGCGACGTCGTCTCCGGTCGTCGGCGGCAGATCACGGGCTGCCGACACGCCCGATCTCCGGGCGCCAACTGTCCCGCGGTGATCGCTGGTCGTTCCTCTTAGACCCGCCCCGCGCAGCTTTCGGCATCGGCGTCTGCCACATTCGAGGGTCGGTGCACACTTCCCCCCATGCTCCATCGAATCTCGTCGACGCATGGTCCGGCCGAAGTTCCGTTGCGAGTTCGCGCTGGAGCCATCCCGGGACGGCTCCTCCCGCTGGTCGCGATCCTGTGGGCCGCGACCGCGGGCGCCCAGTCGATCCAGATCACCGGCGCGTCCGGCGTTCCCGGTGTTCGGGGCGCGTCCGTCCCCTTTCCCATGGACGGAACGGACGGACTTGCCGGTGCGTCGGCCGAAGCGTCGGCGACCGCACCGGGCGAGGCGAACGAGGCGATCGCGGTCGGCGGGAGCGGTGGTCGGGGTGGCGATGGCGGCTCGGTCATATCGCCGGGCGATCGCGGGGGG
>CAZFKD010000560.1:0-1085 GCA_964519695.1 uncultured Spirochaetaceae bacterium | reverse complement strand
CGCCACCGGACTTCTGGAAAAGTACGCCCAGGCCGATGGCGGGGGGGCGACCGCGACCGCTCGCACGCTGGGCGCTCGAACGACCCGAGCCGTCGCCAATGGGGGTTGGGGCGGCGCCGCCGGATCGGGCGGGAGCTACTGGCTGCCCGAGCAGGGCGGATTACAGGGAGAACGCGGGGGGCGAGGAGGCGATGCGAACGCGCTGGCCGTCGGCGAGCACGACTTCTCCGGCACGACGCCTCCCACGCAGGGCCTGCGGGTCGAGGCGAGGGCGAACGGCGGCCCGGGCGGGAGTGGTCGCGTGTTCTCCGGCTCCGGCGGCGCAGCGACGGCCGTCGCATCGGGTGCGGCGACGGGCTCCGGCGGGTCGAACGTCCTTCACGAGGTGATCGCCGAGGCGTTCGGTGCCGGCGGACAGCTGCTCGCCGACGACGGGGACACCCGCGCCGAAGCCACCGGGAGCGCCGCTTTCGGCCAGCTGAGCGTTCTCGCGAACGCGATCGGCCGGGATTTCAACGACTTCGTGACCAGCGCGACGGGTGAAGGTGCCGATGCGAACGCGATCGCCTTCGGCACGCATGCCGGCGCTGGCAGACTACTTGTCGAGGCGTTTGCCCGGGTCGGAACGGTCGGCGATCGCTCGGGCACCGGAAGCGCCCAGGCCGAGGGGATCGCGACCAGCGGAGCCGACGTCGAGGTGTTGGCCGAGCTCGAATCCGCCGGATCGATCGACCTGCACGACGCCGTCTCGGGATCGACCGCGGGCCTGCTCTACCTGCGACAGCGGATTTCTGCACGCAACATCGACATCTCCGATCGAAGCGGAGACGTCGTATCGTCCCTCGACGCGACGAATCCCGGTGGCGGAGACCTGCGGATCGAGATGCGCGCCTTCGGAGGCGACCCGGCAGTCGCCGGCGAAATCGGCGGCGACGCGACGATCGAGTCGAGTTCGGGTACGGCTGCCGGCGACGTCGACATCGACGCGTGGGCGATCTCGGGCGCGCAGGGACGGGCTGCGATCGAGCTGCTGCGCGGGATCTCGACCGCTTCCTGTACCAGCGGCAATGGGTCGGTCCCACGGG
>CAZFKD010000559.1:0-2944 GCA_964519695.1 uncultured Spirochaetaceae bacterium | reverse complement strand
AAGAGAATTCGATCGAATCGACAGGGTGTATCACGCTGGTTCGAGGGCTAGAAGTTCGCGCCAGCGCCGATGCCGCTGTCGAAGAGGTTGCTCTCCGTGTCTCCGAGGCCGAGGAAGCGGATCTGGAAGCCCGCCCCGAAGTCGGCTCGGCGCTCCTGGAAGACCTCGGTCGCGAAGCCCCAGCAGCGACACTTCGAGACGTATTCGACCATCGCCCGATTGCGCAGGAAGCCCTGCTTCTTGTCCGCCAGCGAATAGATCGTCCGGTAACTGAGCCGGATGCGGGCCGTCAGCTCGAGCCGGGCGTTCAAATCGAGCTGATTCAACACCGTATCGCCGGCCCGTTCGCTCGAGGTGTCGCCGCGAACCGTCTCGAAGAACTCTGGCAGCCGCCTCAGATAGCGGTACCGCGTCGAGAGGTTGACGCGCCGGACCCAGCGGCTGTCGACCGGAACGCCGACCGCGAGCTCGGCCTCGCCCTCCTTCACGGCCTGCGTTTCCGGGTTGAAGGTGCCGCGCACCCGCGCGCCGAGCGGCCCGATCGGATACCAGCGCCCTTCGGCGAACAGGTCGCCGAGCCCGCTGTCCTCGCGGAAGCTCCAATCGACGGCGGTCAGGAGGTCGGCGCGCAAGCGGTGCGCCGAGCGCTCGTTCTTGCGCGTGAAGAACCGCTGCCGGACGCCGAGGACGAGCTGATTCCAGTCGTCGATCCGATCCGACGGGTCGCGCGTGATGCTCTCGAGAGAGAGCGTGCGCATGCGTGTCTGCTCGACGGACCCCTGCGGCACGAAGAGCGGATTCTGGCTCTGACTGCGATCGAGGAAATCGTCGGCTACGAAGGCCCATCCGAGCCACGGCTCGATCACGTGATGAAGTCCGCCGCCATCGGCGAGCTCGAATTCCCGCGCGACGCGACTGCGCAGATCGGCCCGTGCCGTCAACAGGCCCCGTTCGGCGAACTGCTGGGCGTTCGATCGATACAGGGTCTGACTCCAGCCGATCTCGGGCGTGAACTCGAACAGACCGGCGATCGGCGTCGGACGTGCGAACCGCGGGTGCAAGACGATCCGGGTGCCGCGTTCGGCGAGGGGTTCGCCCGGCTGGAACACGCCGTCCCCCTCCCCGTTCTCCCCGTCGTTTCCGAAGCGTCCGTCGAATCCAAAATCGTAGAAGCGACCGTTGCTCCGGACCGGACGGGGCTCGAACCCGAGTCCATCCGGAAGCAGGCCCGGAACCTGGGACTCGGTCGTGCGAAGGCCCGAGAAGTGGATCAGCTCGCTGTCGAAGCGGCCCTCGATGCCGAGCGGCCCGCGCAGCGATCCCGGCTGGACGTCGGCGCGGATCTCGGCGAACCGTTGCAGCAGGAAATCGTCGCGATCCTCGAAGCTCGAGCCCTGCAGATCGTCCGCATAACGCATGCCCGCCATCACCCCGGTGCCGCCGCTCGCGCCGAAGCTGCGAGCGACGTTCGTGGTCGACTCGAGGAAGCGGAAGGCCCTCCAGCGCCGGAGCTCGATGAAATCGTCCGAATAGAGATTGTCCGACGAGAGCTTGAGATCGGTCTGCCAGCGCAGCTGTGCGGGCAGGAGATGATCGTGCTGCCAGAGCGTGGCCCAGCGATCCCGTTCGAAGCTCGAGCGCGCCTGCTTCGTGTTGTCGTTGAGGCCGGCGACGAAGAGCTTGCCGCCCGATCGTTCGCCGAAGACGTACTCGAGCTCGACGTCCTGCTTGTAGCCACGCTCGACGAAATAACGTGGCGTCAACGTGACGTTCAGCTGCGGGTGCGCTGCCCAGAAGAAGGGCAGACCGAATCCGGCGCCGCCGCGCCCACCAAAGTTGAAGTTCGGCAGCAGCAGTCCCGTCTCGCGCTCGCTCTTGATCGGGACCGCCATCCACGGGATCCAGAGCACGGGCACGCCGAGCACGTCGAAGGTCGAGTTGCGCATCGTGCCGTAGCGGCCTAGCTCGACGTCCGCGCGCCCGGTCTCGATCTGCCAGGGCAGGCGCTCGCCGGGCTCGCAGCGGCAAGTCGTGAAGACGCCGTCGTAGAGGGTGAACGTGTTCGTGCCGGTCCGGATCATCTCCTTCGCCCGCAAGCGGAAGCCGTCGCTGCCGGCGTCGATGGCGACGTGGTAGAGGGTCCCGCGCAGCGACTCGACGTCGAAGACCATGAAGTCGGCCGTCAGGCGATCCGCACCGTCGATCAGCTCGACGTCGCCCTCCGCGATCGCGACCCCCGTCTTCTTGCTGAAGACGACCCAGCGGGCCGTGAGCGTCCGGCCCTCCTGAAAGACGTGGACGTTCCGCTCGGCGACGTAGAGCTCTCGCTCGGCCTCGTAGAGGATGCGGTCGGCGGTGATCTCGAAGGGCTCGGTCATGCGCGCGCGATCGTCCGCGTACGCGGGGCGAACGAGGGCGCCGAGCAGGATCCAGAGGATTGCGGCCTTGATGATCGCCCGCGGCAAGGAGCCCCCGATGAATGCGGGGGACCCTACCTGAGGGGCGGGGTCGCGGCCAAATCCCGGGCAGCGCCCGTCAGGGCGAGGGGGTGAAGCGGATCAGTGCCGAGCCGAGCGCAGCACAGTCCGGGACGACGATCTCGTCGCCAGAGACCCGGAGGAGCTTCTGATCCATCAGCTGATGCAGGGCCTGATACGTCTCGTGGAGCGAGAGCTGCGCGCCGGTCGCGAGCGCACGGAGCGAGGTCGGCAGGCGGAGTTCGTCCTCGCAGTCGCGCAGATCTGCTTCTCCGACCAGATACCGGATCAGCGGTGCAACGAGCTCGTCGAGACCGAGGGCGGCGAGCCGGCGTTCGGCGGCGATGAGCCGGAGCGAGAGGCGCTGGATCAACCGGATCGCGATCTCGGGCTGCTCGATGCACATCGCTTCGAGCGTCGGCCCGTCGAGGACGAGCAGCTCCGTCGGACCCACGGCGAGCGCCCGC
>CAZFKD010000558.1:0-2959 GCA_964519695.1 uncultured Spirochaetaceae bacterium | reverse complement strand
GCCGAAGATCCTGTCCGGCGACGAGGTCTGGTGCCAGGGCTACTCCGAGCCGGGCGCGGGGTCGGATCTCGCGAACGTGCAGACGCGGGCCGAGCTCGTCGGCGACGAATGGGTCGTCAACGGGCAGAAGGTCTGGACCTCGGGCGCCGAGTGGTCGGATTGGTGCTTCGTCGTGTGCCGCACGGATCCGCAGGCGCAGCCGAAACATCGGGGCATCTCGTACCTGCTCGTCCGGATGGACCAGCCGGGCGTCGAGGTCCGGCCGATCGTCCAGATGACGGGGGATTCGGAGTTCAGCGAGGTCTTCTTCAGCGACGCGAAGGCGGCCAAGGACGACATCGTCGGCAAGGTCAACGGGGGCTGGGCCGTCGCGATGGGGACGCTCGCCTTCGAGCGCGGGGCCTCGACGCTGGGCCAGCAAATGCTCTTCCAGAACGAGCTCGACAGGATCATCCGGGTCGCGAAGGAGAACGGCAGCGCCAGCGATCCGCTGATCCGCCAGCGCATCGCGCATGCCTGGATGGGTCTGCGCATCCAGCGCTACCACGCCCTGCGAACCCTCTCCGGCGCCGACGAAGGCGCCGAGCTGCCGCCGGCCTCGAACATCGCCAAGGTTTTCTGGGCCTCCTGGCACCGGGATCTCGGCAAGCTCGCGATGGACGTCATGGGCCCCGAGGCCGAGCTCGCCGCAGGGGCGCCCTACGATCTGAACGGTCTGCAGCGCATGTTTCTCTTCACGCGTTCGGACACCATCTACGCCGGCTCGAACCAGATCCAGCGCAACATCATCTCCGAGCGCGTGCTCGGGATGCCGCGCGAGCCGCGTTAGTCGCGCCGCGCCCTCCGAACGGCAGGGCGCCGCTTCGCACGTCGTCCCGGAGGCCCCGCCGAGTCATGTCCGATCGCCCCGCCAAGCAGCAGCCGCCGGCCTACGTCCCGCCCCACGATCTCCTGCGCGGCAAGACCGTCCTGATGACGGCGGCCGCCGGTGCGGGGATCGGCTTCGCGACGGCGCAGCGCTGCGCGGAAGAGGGCGCGCGGCTCTTCATCAGCGACATCCATCCCAAGCGGACGGCCGAGGCGGCGGACGCGCTCGCGAAGATCTCGGGGCAGCCGGTCGGCCATCGGCTCTGCAACGTCCGCGACGATGCGGACGTGCGCGCCCTCGTCGCCGCGGCGATCGCGGACATGGGCCGGATCGACGTCGTCATCAACAACGCGGGGCTCGGCGGCGAGGTCGACGTCGTCGACATGACGGACGACCAGTGGACGGCGGTCCTCGACATCACGCTGAACAGCGTCTTCCGCATGACGCGCGCCGTGCTGCCCCACATGATGGAGCGGCGCAGCGGCGTGATCGTCAACAACGCCTCGGTGCTCGGCTGGCGCGCGCAGAAGGGTCAGGCGCATTATGCGGCCGCGAAGGCCGGGGTGATGGCGCTGACGCGCTGCTCGGCGCTCGAGGCGGCGGAGTACGGCATCCGCATCAATGCGGTCTCGCCCTCGATCGCGATCCATCCCTTCCTCGTGAAGACGACGCCCCAGGCGCTGCTCGACGAGCTCGAGGCGAAGGAGGCCTTCGGCCGGGGCGCTGCGCCCTGGGAGGTCGCCAACGTGATGGTCTTCCTCGCGAGCGACTATTCCTCCTACATGACGGGGGAAGTCGTTTCGGTCTCGAGCCAGCGAGCCTGATCCCGAGCCGCGATTCCCGCCTTTTCCCGAAGAACGAGCCCCGGTCCGGGGCCTCGTCCCCACCCCGATTCCGCCCGATTGGACGATTCTCGTGTCTTTGTCGGACGGCCCCGCACCTGCCGGCTCAGGTCACCCTTTTCGCATACCGAAGAGCGATTTCGTTCGGACTGTGTCCACCGCAGCTCGGGACGGAGCCCGTTCGGGCGAGGGGGATCGATGGGGCAGGGGACTCGTCGCCGGGTCGAGGCAGGAGCGCGCAGGCGCTGTCTGCTGCTCTCGGGTTTGATCTGCTTCGTCCTCGTCCCCGCAGCCGCCTTCGGCAACGACGACCTGCTCGAGCTCTCGCTCGAAGATCTCATGAACGTCGAAGTCACGTCCGTCTCGAAGAAGGCGGAGAGCAAGCATCATGCGGCCGCCGCCATCACCGTGATCTCGTCCGAAGATCTTCGGCGGGGCGGCTTCACGAGCGTGCCCGAAGCGCTTCGCGTCGTGCCTGGACTTCAGGTCGCGCGCATCGACGCCAGTCGCTGGGCCATCTCGATTCGCGGCTTCCGCCAGGAGTTCTCGAACAAGCTGCTCGTCATGATCGACGGCCGCAGCCTCTACACGCCGCTCTTCGGCGGTGTCGTCTGGGCCGAGCAGAATTTCCCGATGGAGGACATCGAGCGGATCGAGGTCGTCCGGGGACCCGGCGGGACGCTCTGGGGCGCGAACGCGGTCAACGGCGTCATCAACATCATCACGAAGAAGGCCGCCGACACGCAGGGCGTGCACGGCCAGCTCTTCGCAGGGACCCAGGAGGCCGGTTTTTCGGCGCGGGTCGGCTCCACGATCGGTGATCACACGCAGTTCCGACTGTCGGGCAAAGCCGAGAAGATCCAGGATTTCGACCTCGACTCCGACTCGAACGCCAACGACGAGTGGGGGCAGCTCCGGTTCGGAACGCGCACGGATACGCAGGTCGGGGATCGCGGCGAGCTCACCGTCCTCGCCGACTATTTCGACCTCGATCTCGAGCGGGCCGCGGGCGTCCGGGACGTCTTCTTCAACGTCGTCGACTTCGAGCGGAGCGACAATCGAAGTCGGGGAGGCGACATCCAGGCCCGCTATACCCAGGACCTCGAAGCGGGAGGCCACATCGAGGCGAGAGCCTACTACGACGTCGTCGCGCGCCGGATCACGAACGAGGAGGAGAGCCATACGCTGGACCTCGCGTTCCAGCACGATTTCGCTCTCACCCCATCCCTTGGGATGATCTGGGGAACCG
>CAZFKD010000557.1:0-2963 GCA_964519695.1 uncultured Spirochaetaceae bacterium | reverse complement strand
CGCGACGCGTTCCATGTCGACGGGCGTGTTCAGCTCGACGACGCCGATCGCGCCGAGCACGCGCACGTCGGCGACCGCCGGCAGCCCGCGGCAGCCCGCGAGCCCCTCCGCGAGACCGCGCTCGATCGCCGCGACCTGCGCCGACCATTCGCTCGTGTCGAGCAGGTCGAGGCTGGCGTTCGCCGCGGCGCAGGCGAGCGCGTTGGCCATGAAGGTCGGTCCGTGCATGAAGGCGCCCGGCTCGCCCTCGCCGATCGCCCGGCAGACCTCGGCGCTCGCGAGGGTCGCCGCGAGCGTCAGCGTTCCGCCGGTCAGCGCCTTGCCGACGCAGAGGACGTCGGGCGCGATGCCGGCGTGCTCGCACGCGAAATAACGTCCCGTGCGACCAAAGCCCGTCGCGATCTCGTCCGCGATCAGGAGCACGCCCGAGGCGTCGCAGAGCCGCCGAATCTCGCGCAGGTAGTCCGGCGAGTAGAACCACATCCCCCCGGCGCCCTGCACGACCGGCTCGAGGATCACCGCCGCGAGCTCGCCCTCGTGCTCGGCGAAGAGCCGCCGAAGATCGGCCAGGTCCGAGGGCGCGCACGCCTCGCCGAAACGGCGCTCCGGGCGCTCGGCGAAGAGCTGCGGCGCGAGGGTGCCTGCGAAGAGGCCGTGCATCCCGGTCACCGGATCGCAGACGGCCATGGCCCCGAACGTGTCGCCGTGGTACCCGCCGCGCAGCGCCAGGATCCTGCGCCGCCGCGGCCGCCCCCTCGCCTGCCAGACCTGGAGCGCGAGCTTGAGCGCGACCTCGACGGCGACCGATCCGGAGTCGGAGAGGAAGACGCGTTCGAGCCGGCCCGGCGCTCGCGCGGCGAGCCGCTCGCAGAGCCGCACGGCCGGCTCGTGGGTCAACCCCCCGAACATCACGTGGGGAAGTCGCTCGAGCTGTGCCTTGATCGCCGCTTCGATGTGGGGATGCCGATAGCCGTGGATCACGGACCACCACGACGCCATCCCGTCGATCAGCTCGCGCCCGTCCTCGAGGCGCAGACGAACGCCCGCCGCCGATTCGACCGCGAAGAGCGGGCTCGCGACGGGCCCCGCGTAGGGATGCCACACATGCCGTCGATCGCGTTCGACGAGCTCGCTCAAGCCATCTCCCTTTCGGTCCGTTTGCGCGACGAAATCACCGCTCCGCGACTTATACTCGCGCGGTCTCCCGCTGGAGCCAAGTGATGAGTTCCTTCCAGATTCTCGCGCTCGTCGGGCTCGCATCGACCGCTGGCGTCCTGATCTCGACCGCGATCGCGCTGTTCCGGATGGAAATTCGCGCGCTGGCCTTCTGGTTGATCGGCTGGAGCGCCCTGGTCGCGGCGGGGTTCACCACGCTGCTCATCGACGTCGATCCTGCCGTGGACGCCCTGCGACCGCTCTTCAGCACCTTCGTCGCGCCCTTCATGCTGCTCGGCGCCTGTGCCCATGCGGAGAAAAGCGAGCCCACGTGGCTCATCCCCGGCGCCTTCGTCGTGAGCGCGGTACGCATCGCGGCGTTCCTGCTCGGACGGCCGGAGGAAGCGACGTCGATCGCGATGGCGACCGAGCCGATGCTCGGTTTCGCTGCCGCCTGGGTGATGCTGAATCCCCGTCGCAAGGGGTCCGTCGAAGTCCCGGCCGTCGATCGCGTGCTCGCGGTCGGATTCGTGTGCTACGGCGCCGTCGAGTTCTTCGACGCGTCGAATCACCTGCTGGGCGGCTTCGGCTGGATGAACTGGATCGCCTGGATCGCGGTGGGGATGCCGCTCGCGGCGATGCAGACCGCGGTGCATCTCGAGCGTTTCGGTCGCAGCGCGCGGCGTCGTCTGGACGAGGCGCGGGCCAACGAGATCCGGCTGCGCACCCTCGCGGAATCGACGACGGAGCTGCTCGCGGAGATCGACGATCGGGGTGTGCTGACGTTCGCGAGTGCCGGCGCGGCGGCGGTCGGGGGATCCTCGCCCTCCACGCTCGTCGGCCGCAACGTCGCCGAATTCCGCCATCCGGACATGAGCTCCAGGAGCGTGCTCGCTCTCGAAGAACGGGGACGCATCACGGAGGAGGACGTCGCTGCCGAATCCGGCGACGCCCAGCCAGCGATCCTGCCGGACGGCTCGGAACGTTGGTTCGAGTTCTCGGCCACGAGCTACCGGACGCAGGCGGGCGAGCTCCGGATCCTGATTCGACTGCGAGACGTGACGGCACGCGCCCAGCGGGAGATCGAGCTCCGAAGGCGAGAGACGCGCGCCGATTCCGCCGAACGGCTCGCCGGAATCGCGGCCTGGCAGTTCGATCTCGCGTCCGAGCGCCTCGACTGCCCGGAGCTGCTCCATCGGATCCACGGGCTCGAGCCGGTGCCCGGCCCGATCGACGCAGACCGCTTTCGGAGTCGGGTCCACCTCGAGGACCGCAAGCAGTCGATCGATTCCGTCATGGCCCTGACCTCGAGGCCCGGCCCGATCGAATACGAGTATCGGATCGTGCGTGTCGACGACGGCCGCGTTCGAACGCTGCGGGATCTCGTCGACGCCGACCGCGACGCTTCGGGCAGGCCGATCCGCATCGTGGGCCTCACGCGCGACGTCACGAACGAGGTCGAACGCACGAATCACCTCCGCCGCGATCAAGAGCGCCTCCGCGGCTTGATGGAGTCCGACATCGTCGGGATCTTCTGCGCGGAGCGATCCGGCGAGATCTCCGATGCGAACGACGCATTCCTCGCGCCGCTCGGATACTCGAAGGCAGATCTCCCGCTCGACTGGCGCGCGTTGACCGCGCCCGAATTTCGCGAAAGCGATCGCTGGCGGGCCGAAGCGAGCGATCCCTTCATCCTGCCCCAGCCCTTCGAGAAGGAGTTCCTCGCCCGTGATGGACGGCACGTTCCGATGCTGATCTCGGTCGTACAGGTCGCGCCGAACACCGCGCTGATGATCGCGACCGACCTC
>CAZFKD010000556.1:0-2971 GCA_964519695.1 uncultured Spirochaetaceae bacterium | reverse complement strand
GGAGAGGGGCGCGGCGAGGGCGCCGTGGCCCGCGGAAGCGCCGAGCACGACGCAGACCATCGGGACATGGCCCGAGAGATCGGCCATCGCGAGCAGGTCGTTGGGGGCGCGGCCCATGCCAGTGTCGGTCTCGGTGAGCCGGTGGCCGGCACCTTCGAGGATCATGACGAGGGGGAGGCGCTCCTGCAGCGCGAGCTCGGCGATCCGGAATCGTTTGGCGGTGCCGCCGGAGCCGATCGAGCCGCCGAGGACGGTGAAGTCCTCGGCGCCGGCGAAGACGGGCCGTCCGTCGATCCGGCCGTGGCCGCAGACGAAGCCTTCGGCGGGGATGTTCGCGACGGTGCCGACGAGCTGCCCGATCTCGCGGAAGGTGCCGGGATCGAAGAGGGCGTCGAGCCGTTGGCGGGCGTCGAGTCGGCCGCGCTCGTGCATGTACTTGCGCACGCGCTCGGGGCCGCCCATCGCCTGCATGCGCACGCGGCGCGCGGCGAGCTCCGCCTGCATCGGCGCCCAGGCCTCGCGATTCGCGGCGGCCTCCTTCTCGCGTCGCAGCTGACGCGGGGTCTTCTTCGCCGGATCGTTCGCCGACGGCTTCGTGGATTCGCTCAAGCCCGATTCTCCTTGGCAAAGAAGCCCGCGCCGGTGATCAGCGGGAGGTCGCCATAGCCGACGATGCCGGGCTCGGCGCGGCAGACGTGGGGGATCGCGTTGATCGCGGGCATCGCCGTCGCGATCATGCCGAGCTGCATGAAGTCGACGAAGGATTTGCCCTGGAAGCCCTTCGGCGGGCGGATCTCGAGCTTCGTCTTGACCCGGGGCTGGCCCTCGACGTGGACGATGTAGCCGTGCTCGAGCGGCCAGTCCGGCTCCATGTGCTGACCCATCTTCCACTGCACGCGCAGCTCGATGCGCGAGCGTCCGCCCGCGAGCCCATGCCAGGAGGCCTCGACCCCGGCGACGCAGCCCTCGTCGATGCGCATGAACCCGAGATCGTGATCGCGGGTCGCGACGGCGAACTTCGTTTCGCAGCGCACGGCGTCGAGCTCGAGGCCGAGCGCATCGGCCATCATCGCGACGCCGTCGCCGAAGACGGCAGTGCCCCTTTCGACCATCGCGTGGAGTCCCGGATGCGTGATCGGATGCCCGAAGCCGACGCTCTGCTGCGTTTCGGCCGAGGCGTAGCCGGTCGCGTCGACGGATTCGGTGACGGTGATGCGGTCGATCCGGTCGCAGATCCCGGCCGAGACGAGGCCGAGCAGGTTCGCGAAGCCCGGATTCATGCCGCTGCCGAAGATCGACGAGCGGCCCTCGCGGCAGGCAGCCTCGATCCGCTCGCGGGCGGTGGCGCCGAGAGCCTGGCCCGTGATGAAGGCAGCGGTCGTGACGACGTTGCTCCCGGACGCGAGGATCCGGCAGAGATGATCGACGTCGGGCCAGACCGGGTTGTAGGAGACGCAGTCCGGCCGCAGCGCGAGCAGCGCGTCGACGTCGGCGGTCGCCGCGATCCCGATCGGTTCGATGCCCGCCAGCTCGCCGACGTCGCGGCCGACCTTCTCGGCTCCGTAGGAATAACATCCGACCAGCTCGAGGGCGGGATTCGCGACGATCGCCCGCACGGATCGCCGACCGACGTTGCCCGTCGTCCACTGCACCACCCGATGGCCCACGCGCCGTTCTCCCGGTTGCTTCTCGATGTCGGCAGGGCCGACGCTGCCCGCTCGGGCGGTTGCCTCAACGCGGCGCGCCGCCGCGCTCGCGCTGCCGCTTCAGCTCGATCTGCGCGATCGTGCGGCGATGGACCTCGTCGGGGCCGTCGGCGAGGCGAAGCGTTCGGACGTTCGCCCAGGCGGCCGCGAGACCGAAATCGGTCGTCACCCCGGCGCCGCCGTGCGCCTGGATCGCGTCGTCGATGATCGCGAGGGCCATGATCGGCGCCTTGACCTTGATCATCGCGATCTCGGCGCGGGCGACCTTGTTGCCGACGGTATCCATCATGTAGGCGGCCTTGAGCGTCAGGAGCCGGGCGCATTCGATCTCGATCCGCGCCTGCGCGATGCGCTCCTCCCAGACCGAATGCTGGTAGAGCTTCTTCCCGAACGCTTCGCGCGAGGTCAGCCGGTCGCACATCTTCTCGAGCGCGCGTTCGGCGACGCCGATGATGCGCATGCAATGGTGGATCCGGCCGGGGCCGAGGCGTCCCTGGGCGATCTCGAAGCCGCGGCCTTCGCCGAGCAGCAGGTTCGAGGCGGGCACGCGGACGTCTTCGAAGAGCACCTCGCCATGGCCGTGCGGCGCGTCGTCGTAGCCGAAGACGGGCAGGGGGCGGACGATCGTGACCCCCGGCGCGCGGCGCGGGACGAGGATCATGCTCTGCTGCGCATGGGTCGGCGCGGAGGGATCGGTCTTCCCCATCAGGATCAGGATCTCGCAGCGATCGTCGCAGATGCCCGACGTCCACCACTTGCGCCCGTTGATGACGTACGCGTCGCCTTCGCGCCGGATCTCGGTCGCGATGTTGGTCGCGTCGGAGGACGCGACCGCGGGCTCGGTCATCGCGAAGGCCGAGCGGATGCGGCCGTCGAGCAGCGGCTCGAGCCACTGCTTCTTCTGCTCGCGCGAGCCGAAGCGCTCGAGCACCTCCATGTTACCCGTATCGGGGGCGGAGCAGTTGAAGACCTCGGGCGCGAAGCCGACCCGACCCATCTCTTCGCAGAGCGGGGCGTAGTCGAGGTTCGAAAAGCCGGGGCCGGCCTCACTCTTCGGCAGGAAGAGGTTCCAGAGTCCCGCTTCTTTCGCCCGACCCTTCAGCGTCTCCATGAGCGGCGGCGTCTGCCAGCGCGAGGGCAGGGCGGCATGCTGCTCGTAATAGGCCGCCTCGTTCGGATAGACGTGGGCGTCCATGAAGCGGCGCAGGGCATCGAGCGCCTGGCGGCAGCGATCGCTGTATTCGAATTCCATCCGGGACCTCGCT
>CAZFKD010000555.1:0-2978 GCA_964519695.1 uncultured Spirochaetaceae bacterium | reverse complement strand
CGCCGTCATGGTCGCGGATGGTCCCGTCGACCCAGCCGTCTCCGAGCTTCATGCCGAAGCTGTCGGAGCCCTGGATCACGATGTCTCCGCTGTTCGTGACGTTCGCCGGCTTTTCGAGATCGGTCCGGTTGCCGCCGAGCAGGCCATGGCCCCCGTCGCCGTTCATCTCGATCGTGCCGGTCGTCGCGACGCCGGAGTTCTCCCCGGTCTCGAGGCCGATGCCATTGGCTCCGTTGATCCGGATCGTGCCGCTGTTGACGGCGCCGTTCGGGAGCACGCCGGTCGTATTCTCGTTGATGGAGATCGCGGTCGCGTCGTCGGCGTCGAGCACGATCAGGCCCTGGTTGTCGACGAAGTTGTCGTTGTTGCCGCGGATGCCGTGGCCGCCGGTCTGCGTCACGGTGACGGTCGCGTCCTCGCCGATCTCGACGCTGCTGTCGTCCTGGACGAGGATCGCGCTGTCGAGCCCGGGATCGCTGTCGTCGAGCTCGGCGGCGCCGGAGGTCGTGATCGTCACGTTGTTGGCGCCGCTCGCATCGAAGCCGGTCTCGTCGGTCCCGAGGCAAATGACGGTGCCATTGTCGCTCGGCGGATCCGGAGCGCAGGCCGCATGGGCGGTCGACGGATGGAATCCGGCAGCGACCGCCAGCAGCAGCACCGCAACGACGCCCGGGGCTCCATGCGCTCGCGCCTGCCCCAGAGCGCGCGCCACGCGGGCGGACCCTTCGCGCCCGATCGCCGCGTGGGAGGAGAGAGCACGGCGGAATCCGGCAGCCGGACGGCGAAGCGATTGGTTCATGGAGTTTCCCGGTGGATCGACAAGGGCAAAGCCGTAGTGTAACTCTAGTCGCCTCGCCAAGACCCCCGGTGACGAAGGTCTTCGTGTGAGGCCGAGATTCGATTCCGTCGGATGCGGATCTCCGGCAGCCCCCAGGCAGTCGAGCCCGAGCGCGCTCGACATGCGCAGTCGAAACGCAGGCAAACGAGGAGGTTCTCCGATGGCACTCGACCCCAAGAGCGTAGGCGCGAAGGGCCAGCCCGCGCGGCGATCCTGGACCTCGAAGGATGCGCTCCTCTACGCGGTGGGCGTCGGCGGCGGGACCAGCGAGCTGCAGTTCACGACCGAGAACACGAAGGACACGCCGCAGCGCGTGCTCCCGACCATGGCGGTCGTGCTCGGCGGCGGCGGGATCCCCTTCGACAAGGTCGGGACGTTCAACCCCGTCCTCATGGTCCATGGCACCGAAGGCATCGAGCTCTACGGCGAGATCCCGCCCGACGGCGAGATCGAATCGGTCGGCGAGATCACGGCCGTCTGGGACAAGGGCAAGGCCGCCATCGCCGAGTTCGAATCGACGGCGACGCTGATCGCGACGGGCAAGCCGCTCTTCAAGGTCAAGATGTCGATGTTCTGCCGCGGCGCCGGCGATTTCGGCGGCGACCGCGGCCCCTCGCCAACCTTCGAGCTGCCGACGCGCAAGCCGGATCACGAGATCGTCTACTCGACGCGCGAGGACCAGGCGCTGACCTATCGCCTCTCGGGCGATCGCAATCCGCTCCACTCCGATCCCGCCTTCGCGAAGATGGGCGGCTTCGACCGCCCGATCCTCCACGGCCTCTGCACCTACGGCTTCACCGGCCGCGCCCTCCTGCACACGCTCTGCGGCTCGGATCCGAGCCGCTTCAAGGCGATGGACGGCCGCTTCTCGAAGCCCGTGATGCCGGGCGACGCGCTGACGATCCAGATGTGGATCGATGGAAAGACGGCGCTCTTCGTCACACGGAACCAGAACGGCGACATCGTCCTCGATCAGGGCGAGTTCCGTTTCGCATGACGATCGGGTGACGCGCCGGCCCCGCCGTTCGGCGCGGGGTTGACTCGACACAGGGCCACGACGACAATCCGAGCGTGACGTCGTTGCCCTTGATCGGCGGCCCCGGCCCGACGATGACGGAGGCCGGAGCGCCGTGAGGCGAGCGACGCGCGAGGCGCCGGGCCGGCGCTTCGGGACGAAGGAGTGGCCCTTGGGTCGGTATACGGCAATCCTGCCATCCCGTGCGCGACTTCGGCGACGGTCGAAAGATCGCTCCGAGGGACGTCTGCGCGAGGCCCGATTCGGGCCGGATGCGCCGAAGCCGGCGGCGAGGACCCGCCGCGAAGATCTTCGCCCCGGACGAGCGACCGCTGCCCGGCCGAGCGGGATCGAAACCTGAGACCCCTGCGCCCCTGCGCGGGGGTCGCGTGTTTTCGGGGTCGGGGATCGAGCGACGGGTCCGAGCCGAGTGGGCGATCACGGGCGACGCACAGACGAAGGCAGCACGGAGAACGCAAGCGAGAGGAACACGGGTGATGCGCAGCAGGATGACTCTGGATCTCGAGAGCCGCTGGTGGACGTTGGGGGGCGTGGAGGTGCTCGATCTGATGAGCAGCATCGGTCCCCTGGCGCGCGCCGGCCAGACGGTCCACATCGGGACCGACGCCCAGAAATCTGCGACGCGCATGGAGTTCGTCACCGTCGCCTGCGTGCTGAACCCCGGCAAGGGCGGCCGCGTCTTCTATACGCGCCGCTTCGATCGCAAGGAGATCACGCTCTTCGAGAAGCTCTCGACCGAAACCTGGCTCTCGCTCGATCTCGCGATCCGGATGTACGAGGCCTTCGATCTCTCCCCCGCGCAGCAGCAGATCTGGGTCCACGTCGACGCGAATCCAGACGAGCGCTTCGACTCGAGCGACTACGTCAAGCAGCTCGCGGGCATGGTCGCAGGCTCGGGTTTTCCCGTGCTCGTCAAGCCGAACGCGTGGTGCGCTTCGCATGTGGCGGACTACGCCGTCAAAGGCAAACACTTCCGCGCCCGCATGCACGCGGCCTGACCCGGCGGCCGGACGCACGACGCGCTTCGCCTCTCGCGGGTCCGGGCAGTCTCACAAGGCGCGACCGGCGCGGCGCGCTGGGCGCGAATGGCTCGCCCTTGGCACG